>JBFXBB010000313.1:0-3314 GCA_050183685.1 Amphiplicatus sp. | reverse complement strand
GTCGCAAACGCTTCAAAGCGCCTCTCCGCCGCCTCGGACAAAGATTGTCGATAACCGAGCCCGCGCGGCAGGTCCACTGCTTCGCGGCCGGTCCCGCCCGGCCTCATCTTCTGAAGACCGGCGGCTAGCCCTCCTCCAAATGCAGGAGGCCGGTCACGGCGGCGAGCGTGGCGATGACCGCCGGCGCCCAGGCCGCAAGCGTGACGGGCGCCGTTCCTGATTCGCCGAGCGCCGTCGATATCTCGGACAGCATATAGAGGAGAAAGCCGGCGACGACGGCGAGGAGGAACAGCTGAATGACCGCGCCCGAGCGCACCGGGCGGAGCGAGAACATCGCCGCGATCAGAACCATCGCGACGAGCTTTAGGGGGGTTGAGCAAAGGTCGTGCAGCCGAATCGAATAGCGCGTGGTCGGCAATCCGGCGACCTCGGCGAGGGCGATAAATTTCGGCAAACGCCATAGCGAGAGCGTTTCCGGCGATTCGACCCGTTCGCCGAGATCGGCGGGGGTCAGTTCGGTCGCGACGGCGTAGATCGGGCTGCGGCGGTCGAGGCGGTCGGCCGCGCCTTTGATCCGCGCCTGTTTGAGTTCGATCGTCCGGCCGGAGAGGACGGCTTCCGGCGCGTCGATGCGCTCGACAAAGGCGGCGTTCTCGTCGAGCCGCCAGACGACGACATGCGAAAGCGCCGCACGGGCGACGTCGTAGCTCTTGGCGTTGATAAGAAGCACATGGTTGGCGTCGCGCTGGCGCAGCCAGATCCCGTCGCCGAAAATGCGCACGACGCTCGAAGTCCCGCCGGTCAGTTTGTCGCGCATTTTCTCGCTTTGCGACAGGAAATGCGTCGACAAGGGATCGGCGACCGTGATGACGAGGGCGCCGACAAGGACGGCGACGAGCGCAGCCGGCGCGAGCAGGCGCCAGACGGAAAGCCCGGCCGAGCGCATGACGGCGAGTTCCGCGCGCCGATTGAGTTCGTGAAAGAGCCAGATCGCGCCGAAGAGAAACACGAAAGGCAGCATGGTCTGAATGACCGACGGCGTGCGCAGAAGGCTCAAGCTGACGGCGAACCAGAGGTCCCCGCCTTGATGCTTGTCGACGAAACGCAAGCTTTCTACGAGGTCGACAAAAATGACGAGGCTTGTCAGCACGACAAACATAACGAGGACCGCCAGGATCATCTGCGTCGTGATATAGCGAAATAGGGTCGCTGGCGGCATCAGGAGGCCTCCGCCCTGCGCTGGCGCGGCCGCAGTTCGCCCGCGAGCAGCGCTCCAAAAACGGCGATCGCGGCCAAGGGCGGGACATATTGCAGCCAATATGCGCCGGTCGCCGCCGACATCGACTGCGCGGTGAATCCGACGACGCGCAAGCCGCCGGCGATCGCGCAGGCGATCGCGATCCGCGTCCCATAGCCGCGCCGATTATAAGGCCCGCCAAGCAGCGCAAAGAGCGCGATCAACACATAGGCGATCGCATAGAGCGGCGAGGCGAGGCGGTTATGGCCTTCGGCGATGAGGCGTCCGACGTTTTCGCGGTCCCATTGCTTGGCGGGATCGGGATGGAAAAGCTCGCCAAGATAGCGCTCCGACGGTTCGAGGATAAGATCGTCCCTTGAATCGCGCATGAAGTCGGCGGCGTTGATGACGGTTTCGTTGAAGCGCACGATTTCGACCGGCGCGCCGGGCTTGGCGCGTTGAATATTGCCGTTGTCGAGGAGAAGCACCGGCCCTGAGTCGGTTTTGCGAAGCGCGCCGCGCTGGGCCATATAGGTCTGCGTCTCCCCTGGTTTCGTATAGTCATTGACAAGAACGCCGGTGAATTGCGACGCGCCGGGGATCCGTGCATCCGGGCGCGCCGTCTCGACATAAATCGTATAGCCGTTGTCGAAAGTCGTGAATTCGCCGGGTCTCAAAAGGCTTGAGGCGAAATCGGCGTGGATCGCGGCGATCTCCGCTTTGAGCTTGCGATAGGCTGTCGGCATAAGGTCGATATTCACCCAAAACGTCGCCAGCGCGACGCCGAAGCCGATGAGGATGAGCGGCGCGCCGATGCGGAGCCGGCCGACGCCCGAGGCGAACATGACGGCGATCTCGCTGTCCGAATGCATTCTCTGCAAGGAATAAATCGCGGCCCCGAACAGGGCGAAAGGCATGATGATCGCGATGAGGCTCGGCAAGATAAGCAGGCTGATCCTTATGAGCGCGGAGAAACCCTCGCCATGCTCAATAATGAGATTGGCGTATTTCATGGTTTGCGTCGTCCATACGATCGCGGTGATGACGAGCGTCGCAGCAAGGAAGGCGGCGAGGCCCTCACGAAATAGATAGCGGTCGAGACTCGACATGCGGACGCCGGCGATTTCCGGGGGGCGGCCAACGCCAAGGCGCCGGCGCCCGGTTGCGCGAAAGCGTTGTCCGGCCTACCACACGCCGCCAGTCATCGATAGGGCGGGCCGTCGTCGGCGGGCGACAGAAATAGCAGACTTAGAAAAATATAAGAGAAAGAGAAGAAGGGCCAGGAACCGAACCATGCAGATTTCTTTTTCAAAGGCCGCAACGCCGAAGGCCGACGCCATCGTCCTCCCTGTGTTTGAGGACGACAATTCGGCGCTCGCCGCGCTCGACGCCGAGGCCGGCGGTTCCTTGTCCAAGGCTGCGCGGGCGGCCGGCTTTACCGGCAAAAAGGACAAGAGTCTCGACATCATTACGCCGGCGGGGATTGAGGCGAACCGCGTTCTTCTCTTTGGGGCGGGCAAGGCGAAGGAGTTTGGCCGTCTCGACGCCGAGGCGCTCGGCGGCGGCGCCGTCGCTCGCCTGATGGCGATGCGCGAAAAATCCGCTTCCTTTGCTCTCATGAATGTGACGGCGCCGGCGCTCGGCGAGGACGAGCTTGCGGCGCGGATCGCTTATGGCGCGCTTTTGCGCTCGCACCGTTTTGACAGATACCGCACCAAGCTCGACGTCGAGCAGAAGCCGGCGCTTGTAAAGCTTGTCATGCAGACATCGTCGACCCGCGCCAAGACGGTCTTCGCCGAATTTGAAAAGATTGCGCGCGGCGCATTCCTCACTCGCGATCTTGTTTTTGAGCCGCCGAATATTCTTTACCCGGAAAGCTTTGCTCAGCGCTGTAGGGCGCTTGAGCCTCTCGGGGTCAAGGTGACGGTCCTCAATGTCGCGCAGATGAAAAAGCTCGGCATGGGCGCGCTTCTCGGCGTCGGTCAGGGCTCGGCGAAGGAGGCGCGCCTTGTCGCGATGGAATGGATGGGCGGGAAAATAGGCGCGGCCCCTGTCGCCTTCGTCGGAAAAGGCGTCA
>JBFXBB010000312.1:0-3337 GCA_050183685.1 Amphiplicatus sp. | reverse complement strand
CTGCTCATCTCTTGAAAATATTGCGTCTCTCATGAATGCAAGGTTAATCGACGGTCAATGACCCCGCCTGACGACATTCAAGGCGCGCCCGTCGCCGGCGCCGATCTCATCGCCGACCATGTGACGCGCCTGCCCGCAAAGCCCGGCGTCTATCGGATGATCGCGGCCAATGGCGACGTCCTCTATGTCGGCAAGGCGAAAAACCTCAAGGCCCGCGTTGCGGCCTACGCCAAGTCCGGCGGCCATTCGAACCGGATCATGCGCATGATCGCCGAGACGGCGGCGATGGAATTCGTCGTCACCGCCACCGAGACCGAGGCGCTTCTCCTTGAGGCCAATCTCATCAAGCGGCTAAAGCCTCGCTACAATGTCCTCTTCCGCGACGACAAGTCCTTCCCCTTCATTCTGATCGCGGAGGATCATCCGGCGCCGCAAATCCTGAAGCATCGCGGCGCGAGGACGCGTCCCGGCGCCTATTTCGGCCCCTTCGCCTCGGCCGGCGCCGTCAACCGCACGCTGAACACGCTGCAAAAGGCGTTTCTCCTCAGAAGCTGCAGGGACAGCGTCTATGAGGGGAGGACGCGGCCCTGCCTTCTGCATCAAATCAAACGCTGCTCGGCGCCCTGCGTCGGCCTTATCGCCGAAGACGACTATCGCGCGCTGGTCGATGAGGCGAAGCGCTTTCTGAACGGCGAGAACAACGGCCTGCAACAGGCGCTTTCCATCGAGATGGAGCGCGCCGCGAACGCGCTCGATTTCGAAGGCGCGGCGCGGCTTCGCGACCGGATCCGCGCGCTTTCCTATGTGCAGGGGAGCCAGGATATCAATGCGGCGGGCGTCGTCGAGGCCGACGTCTTCGCGCTTCATTGCGGCGGCGGGCAGGCCTGCGTGCAGGTCTTTTTTTTCCGCGCCGGTCAGAATTGGGGCAATCACGCCTTTTTTCCGAAGCACGACAAGGAAGAAGAGCCGGCCGCGATCCTCGGCGCCTTTCTCGCGCAGTTCTATGACGGGCGCGAGCCCCCCGCCCTCATTCTCGTCAATGTCGAGCCGGCGCAGGCCCCGCTTCTCGCCGAGGCCCTTTCCTTGCGCGCCGGGCGCAAGATCACGGTCCATTGCCCGCAACGCGGCGAAAAGCGCGACATTGTCGAGACCGCCGCGCGCAACGCCCGCGAAGCGCTCGACCGGCGCATGGCGGAATCGGCGAGCCAGGCGAGAAGCTTTGCGCGCCTCGCGGAGGTTCTCGGCCTCGCGGCAACGCCGGAGCGCATCGAAGTCTATGACAATTCGCATATCCAGGGCGCGAACGCGACCGGCGCGATGATCGTCGCGGGGCCGGAGGGCTTCGCCAAAAGCCAATATCGCAAATTCAACATCAAATCGGCCGATCTCACGCCCGGCGACGACTATGCGATGATGCGCGAAGTCCTGACGCGGCGCCTCGCGCGGCTCGTCAGGGACGCGGACAATCCAAGGCCCGATCTCATCGTGCTCGACGGCGGCAAGGGCCAGCTCTCGGTCGCGCTCGACGTGATGCGCGAGGCGGGGATCGATCCGGAGACGGACGGCCCCGCCGTGATCGCGGTCTCGAAAGGTCGGCGCGAAGACGAGCGCGGCCGGCGCGTCGCCGACAGGACCGCCGGCGCGACGACCGACGAAATCGTCATGCCGGGCAAGGCCCCTTTTCTCCTGCCGCCGCGCGACCCGGCGCTTTTTTTCCTCCAGCGCCTCAGGGACGAGGCGCATCGCTATGCGATCGGCGCGCATCGGGCCAAGCGCAGGAAAGCCCTCGGCGCCAATCCGATCGACGAGATCCCGGGGATCGGCGCGGCGCGGAAGCGCGCGCTCCTCCATCATTTCGGCTCGGCGAAGGAGATCGCGCGCGCAAAGCCTCAGGATCTGGCGGCGGTCGAGGGCGTTTCCGCCGCGCTCGCGCAGCGGATCTACGATTTCTTTCATGGGTCCTGATCCTGATGCTCCATCTTCCCTCTCTCACCGTCTTCCGGCATCGCGCCTATGCTTATTACTGGGTGATGCGCCAGCTCATCTCGGCCGCGCGCCAGATGATCGCGGTCGCCATCGGCTGGCAGGTCTATGACCTTGCAAGGCTGACGCGCTCCGTCGAGGAATCGGCGCTCCTTCTCGGCTTTGTCGGCCTCGCGCAGTTTCTTCCCGTTCTGCTCCTGTCGCTGGTCGGCGGGCAGGCGGCCGACCGCTTCGACCGCAAGACGATCCTCATCGTCGCCAATATCGTGCGCATCACGACGACGCTTGGCCTCGTTGCGACGACGAGCCTCGCGCCGGCCTATGCGATCCCGGCGATCTTCGCGGCGGCGGTCATCTTCGGCGCGGTCAACGCCTTCACGCCCGCCGCCTCGAATTCGCTCTATCCGACGCTGGTGCCGCGCGAGGACCTTGCGCACGCCATTGCATGGAACGCCCTCGGCTTCCAGATGGCGGCGATTCTCGGGCCGGCCTTCGCGGGGCTCCTTTTCATCGCCGGCGCGAACGCCGTCTACGGAACGGCCGCGGCGATGACGGCCTGCGCCGTCCTCTCGCTCGCGGCGGCGGCGACGCCGAAGCAGCAGCCCGTTCATGCGCGCGGCCTTCATCTCGTCATCGAGGGCTTGCGCTATGTGCGCGACAACAAGCTCGTCCTCGGCGCGATCTCGCTCGACCTCGTCGTCGTGCTCTTCGGGGGCGCGACCGCGCTGCTCCCGGTCTTTGCGCGCGACATTCTGCATACGGGCGCGGAAGGGCTGGGGCTCTTGCGCGCCGCGCCCGCCGCCGGAGCGGCCGTCGTCGCCTTCCTGCTCGCGGCGCGGCCGATCACGAGACGCGTGGGAAAACGGCTGCTCCTGGCGATCGCGGTCTACGGCCTTGCGATGCTCGCCTTCGCCTTTTCGGTCTCGTTCTGGCTGTCGATGGCGATGCTTGCGGTGTCGGGAGCCGCGGACATGATCTCGGTCTATGTCCGCCAGTCGCTCATCCAGTTCGCAACGCCGGACGGCATGAGGGGACGCGTTTCCGCGGTCTCCTTCATTTTCATCTCGGCCTCGAACGAGCTCGGCGAATTTGAGTCAGGCGTCGCGGCGCGCTTTCTCGGACCCGTCGGCGCGGTCGTGCTCGGCGGCGCCGTCGCGCTCGCGACGGCGGGCTTATGGTTAAGGCTTTTTCCAAGCCTTGCCCGCGCCGACAGCTTTGACGATGCTGGGCCGGGGCTCGTCGCCGCGGATCAGAAGCGTTTTGCCCCGCAAATCCCGCAATCGGAGGAAACGGCCGCAAAACCCTCTTGAGGACGCCGTCATTCCGCCTTCATCGCGGGGCTTTATCGCGCGAC
>JBFXBB010000311.1:0-3347 GCA_050183685.1 Amphiplicatus sp. | reverse complement strand
CTTTGAGCGCTTCGACGTCCTTGGCGGCGGCTGGGACAAGCGAGCCGACACTATATCCTTTGGCGGTGATTTTTACGCGCTGGCGCGGCAGATAATATTCCAATGCGCCGGAATTGCGTTCTGATGCGGCGCCGGCGATATCGGCCGGCGACAGGGGCGTCGTTTTCACGACGGGCGTTGCGCAGGACGACGCCAGAATCGCCGCCGCCGCTGCGACCGTGACTTTCAATTGCATTGTTCCGACGCCCTCTGGAAAAATTGCGGCCCTCAAAGCACATTCCCAATGACATGCTGCCCTCACTAAGCGCCGATGGCAACCGCTCGGGCTAATGGGGAGTCCCGCGCGACGGTCGCCAAGACCGGACAGTTTGTTGAAATACAATAATAAAATCTCGCGAGTCTGAATTTCCAGTCGGTTAGCGAATGGAATGACTTTAGGAGATTGCATCGTTATTGGGAGCGCGTCGATTGCTAGACAGACGAGAGTCGAGAGGTTAGTTTTCAAGGAGATGGGGGGGCGGCGAGCGGGGGGCGCTCGCTTTGGGGGCGTATAAATCGCCAAAAAGGGGAGGGGGCGAATGCGGAAATCGATACGCCAATTCACGATTGGACTATTTATAGTCGCGCTTGGCGGCGCGACCATCGTCTGGGGGGCGGATCTGGGCGCGCCGACGGAAGCGCCGCGCGGCGTTGCGGACGGACTTGCCGCCTACGAGCGCGCCGTCGCCGCCGTCAACAACGATAGCGCCACGGAATCGGAAAAGCAGGCGGCAATTGACGCCTTTGTCGCGACGCAGCCGCGTCTCGGCGACGTCGTCATCGTCGAGGGCGACATCCGACTCCCGGTCCGGTCCGTGCGCGCCTATCTCGCGCGCCGACGGGCCGACGCCGAGACTTATGAGAATGGCGAGCTCATGCTGGCGACCGATCCGCAGGGCAATCCGAGCTATCTCATCGACGCCGCCAGCCGACATTTGACGTTCCGGCTCGACGCGGCGTCGTTTCCTTCGGCCGCGCTCGCAGCGACGGCGCGCAAGCGCTTCCTCGCCGCCGTCGGGGACTGGATAGGCGTATGCAAAGAATGCGGTCTCAGTTTTGCCGAGGCGGCGGCTAACGCTTCGCCCGACTTTTTCATTCGTTACACGGATCAATATCCTCTGGACCAGTTTGGGAACAAGATCCCGGTGCTCGCCTCGGCTTTTTTTCCGCACGACCTGGCGGCCCTTACGCCCCCAGAAGTGCTGATGTTCCCGATTTACTTCACGGAGAAGGATTACGATCCCGTCGGCATGCTCCGGCACGAAATCGGACATATTCTCGGCTACCGGCATGAACACTACAATTTTCCCGGCTGCTTTCCGCCAGGCGTCGCGGGCGAGGACCCCAACCTTATCCGGCTGGTCGCCGTCGCCGATTCGCTTTCCGTAATGGCTTATCCCTGCATGACGAGCGGCGCGCCGGCCGATGTGCGGGACTTGAAGAAAAAATTCGAAATCAGCCCGACGGACTCACGCTGCCATCGCCTGCTCTACACCGCAGGGGTCGCGGCGGCGAAGGGATGCGACCGGGCGAGCGCGGCGCCTTAGCGCCGGCGGATGTCGTGAAGCTTGGAGCCAGGCGATGATGCGCGATCACCCGGGGGCAAGGCGCTTGGCGGCTCGGCGTTTCGGCGCGCGGATCGGCGCGGCGCTTTTGGCGGCGCTCGCCATCGGGGCGGCGGCCTTCGCTGAAGAGGAGGCCGCCGATCAATGCGAGGCGCTGAAAAACCAGGCGCCGCCTGAGATATTCGAGCCCGGGGACACGGATGTTCGCATCCGCCTGCGCGGCCGCGCCGTGGCGGAAATGTATCTGCAATATCTCTTGGCGTTCTACGAATATGGCGCGCCGGTGCCTTTCAAAGTCGTTGATTTCGAAAGCCGCGGGGCAAGTCCGATCTGCCAATGCTACGACGAGGCCTTTAAAAGCGCGGCGACGGGGATCGGCGTTTTGTCGACCGAATTTCGGGCCGGCTTTGACTATTGCCGCGGCGGTCTTGGAAGCGCAGGCGGCGAGGCGTGGGTCGCCGGCTGGAACAACCGCCTTTCTGGAGGGGCCAAGGGCTGCGTTTTCTATCGCGACAGCAAGGCGCTCTGCAACATCTATAAGGACGTGCTCGGATTGCCGGGTTGTCCGGCCGAGCGGTTTGACGAACTCGTGGAAAAGACCCATTACAAGCCGACCCAGAGCCAGGCGACGATTCCAGATCTTCCGCTTTCGGAATATTCGTATTTTCAAACCTTCGCGCGTGGCGACCCGGCTCAGAGATCGATCCTCGAAAAGTTCGAGGGCGCGCTTTACGCCGACCGGATCGTGCAACGCTTCGAAAATTCCGAACAAAACGCGGTCACGCTTGAGATAAAGGGCTATGAGTTCAAACTCCGCTCCCTCAGCGAGAAAGCCCTCGCCCGCGTGCGATGCGCGGTTCAGAAGGCGAACTGGTCCTCTTACGCCTATGATTATCTTGAGGAGAAGGCGGCGCGCGATGGAAAGGGCGCGGCGGACGGCGCCCTCGCCATTCTTCAGCCGTCCGCCATCCGCATGGATGAGAGGCGCATGGCCGTCGCCGAGCCTCGCCACGCCGCGCCCTTGCGGCGCCCGCTCTACCGGCAAGCCGCCGCGGGAAAAAATGGCGCCCTCCAGCCCGCAAAATCGATCTATGACCTGCTTCCCGAAGACAAGCGGCCGCTAAGGTCCTGTCCTTGCGAGGGCGAGGCCTGTCCGCTGATCGTGCTTCTCGATCAGAAAGCGGACGAAAATCATCCGGCGCTTCGCTCCTCGAGCGTGACGCTCACCGCGGACAACAGGCTCGTTCCCGCCGGCGACGGCCATGCGGCGGCCGCGCCGCGCAATCGGTGCGAGCCCTCGCGCGCCTTCGACAAAACCCGCGATCACGGCACGCATCTGGCGGGCGTCATGACGGGGAGCGGCGAGAATTCCTGTTATGCCGGCGCCGCCGCCGGCGCGGCCCAATTGTTGTCGCTCAACTACACCGGAACGGACCGCAACGCCTTGCTCGACCAATTCCTCAATCGTCATTGGGCGCCGACGACCCGATCCGATCTCCAAAATCGATTTCAGATCTATGTCGCGGCGACGGAGTTTCCCGTTCAGGAAGAGGAAAATCTTCCCGGCGGCGGCTGGCGCGAGGCGCGCGACCGCCTGCATAAGCCGGCGCCGATCAGGAAACTCAATGACGGCGGAGGATTAAAACCCCTGGTCGTCGTCGCCGCGGGGCATGCGCCGGATGGCGGGCGCGGCATCGAAATCGCGCGGACGAAACGCATCGCGCCGCAAAGCCTCGGGGACCA
>JBFXBB010000310.1:0-3359 GCA_050183685.1 Amphiplicatus sp. | reverse complement strand
CGGCCCGGCCAACAACAACCCAAGAATAATGAACGTCAGCCGCAGCCAAAAAGGCGTGTGATCCGTCACAAATATCCTTTTTTCCATTTGATCCCCCTTCAAGTGATCGAGAAGTACAGCTTTCCAGAGGAAGGGCCAAGTCATGGCTAGGCCCCGGAAGCTGACCGCGAGGGCCCTTGCGGGGCTCTCCGACGCCGAGAAAGCGGGGCGATTCCTTGAGACGCTGCGTATTCCCGAGGGGTCTCTCGCCGGCCGCCAGCTTCGTCTCGCGCCCTATCAAAAACGCTTCCTTGAAGGCACCTTTGCGCCCGGAATCGACGTTTCAGTGCTTTCGATCGGCCGCGGCGGCGCGAAAACAGCGCTCGCTGCGGGCGTCGCCCTCGCCGCGCTTGTCGGGATCATCGATGAGCAGCCGCGGCGGGACATCGTGCTCGCGGCGCGCACGCGTGATCAGAGCCGCGTCGCATGGTCCTTCGCCGAAGCGTTTTGCCGCGGCCTGCCGGCGGATATCCAGGCCCGGCTCAGGTTCCGCCGATCGCCTCGCCTGGAGATCGAGTTCGCCGACGAGGGCGGCGCACATTTGCTTCGCGCCATTGCGGCGGACGGCCGGTCCGCGCTCGGCTCTGGCCCGACGCTATGCGTTTTCGATGAGCGGGGACATTGGGAGCGCGACAAGGGCGACGCGCTGGAGGCGGCATTGATGACCGGCCTCGGCAAGCGCGGCGGGAGGGCGCTTTTGATCAGCACGAGCGCGCCGGACGACGCTCATCCGTTCTCGCGATGGATCGATGCGCCGCCGCCCGGAACCTATGTGCAGGAGCATCGCCCGCCTGTCGGTCTCCCCGCCGACGACTGCGACTCGCTTCTCATCGCCAATCCCGGCGCCGCGTTCGGCATCGGCGCTTCGGTCGAATGGCTTGAAGCTTCCGCGCGGCGGGCGATCGCTCGGGGCGGGAGCGCGCTCGCGAGTTTCCGGCTATATCACCGCAATGAACGCGTCTCCGGCGAGACGCGCGACGTGCTTCTTACAGTCGACCAATGGCTCGCGGCCGAATGCGCGGAATTACCTCCTCGCTCCGGCCCCGTCGTTGTCGGGCTTGATCTCGGCGGTTCGGCATCGATGAGCGCGGCGGCGCTCTACTGGCCGGAGACGGACCGCCTCGAAGTCTACGGCACGTTCCCGAGCGATCCGGGCCTACTCGAACGCGGGCAGGCGGACGCCGTGGGCGATCGGTATGTGAGGATGCACGAGCGCGGGGAGCTGACAACGCTCGGCGCAAAGACCGTCCCCGTCGCCGCATGGCTGGGCGAAACGTGGCGGCGCATTGAGGGCGAAGCCGTTTCTGCAATCGTCGCTGATCGCTTCAAACAAGCGGAGATCGGCGAGGCGATCAATCGCGCCGGCATCGTGGCGCCGGTGATCTGGCGCGGCATGGGTTTTCGCGATGGCGGCGAAGATTGCGAGCGCTTCCGTCGAGCCGTCTTCGACGGAAAAGTGAGATCAGCGGAATCGCTTCTGATGCGATCAGCGCTCGCCGACGCGGTATGTTTGCGCGACCCGGCGAGCAATGTGAAGTTGGCGAAGGCGCGATCGACGGGCCGCATCGACGCTGCGGCCGCCGCGGTCCTCGCCGTCGCCGAGGGCGCGCGGCAGAAAGCGCGCCCGGCCCAAAAACCTGCGCGGCTGATATGGGCGTGATAACCCTCAACCTTTCCTTTGCTTGTCTTCCGCCATTTGTTTGAGTGCGTCGTAGTCATGAATAAGCTTTCCGTCCGACAAGCGTTCGATTTTCAATTCGTGCGGAATAGTCCATGTGCTTCCTTCATCCTTGATCAAGGCTATCGCTTGCGCCTCCGCTTCCGGAAGATCTTTAAAGTCCTCATATCGGGGCAATACAAGTTCAGCCTTCGTCATCGACCGGACATCGCGGTGCGCAATTTCCGGTTTGGCAGGAATCGTCAGTCGATATTTACAACCCATGGTTCCGCTCCCTTGAAAAAGCATCAACGACATAGTCAGAACGTCATCCGGTCGCAACGATGGAAATCCCTTCGCCTGCTGGCGCTGCGCCGCGACGGCTTCCGATGCGTGACGTGCGGCGTGCGCGGCCGGCTTGAGGTCGACCATATCAAGCCCGTGCGCGATGCTCCGGAACTCGCTTTCGTGCTCGCGAATCTGCAATCGCTTTGTCCATCCTGTCACGGCGCGAAAACGCGCCTGGAAGTCGGGTTTGCTCCGCCGGACCCCAAGCGCATCGCATGGCGTTCAGCCGTCGAGGCCCTTTTACAAGCGCCCACGCATCGGGTTAGCGCGTATGAAGGTTCAAAGGACAAGTGCGATGCTCGAAAGCGTGAAGATAACTCGGCGCCAGTCGGAAATCCGTCAGGAGCTGGCGGGGCTCATCGGCAAGGAAACGCCAACGGAAGATGAGACGCGAGCGATGGAAACGCTCGACAAGGAATATTGCGTCAACGAGACGCGCTACCGCGCGGCGCTGATTTCCGAAGACGACGAACGACGCGCCGCTAACGACGATTTCAAGTCGCGGGACGGCAAGGAATGGTCGGATCTTATCGGCAAATTCGAAATGCGACAGGTTGCGCAGTTTTACGACGAGAATCGTCAACTTGACGGCGCGACTGCCGAAATCGTCGCCGAGCTGCGATCCAAGGCCGGCTATCGCGGCGTTCCCGTCCCCTGGCAGGCGCTTGAAACGCGCGCCGGCGAGACGGTCGCGAGCGGGACGCCCGACCCGAAAATGACGGCGCCGATCATCGACCGCATTTTCGCCGAAAGCGTCGCCGCCCGTATGGGCGCGCGTATGATCAATATCGGCTCCGGCCTGCAGGAATATCCTGTGACGACTTCCGCCGTCGCCGCCGGCTGGGCGACAAGCGAGACCGGCGCCGTCGCCGGCCCAACTGTCTATGCGACAACGGATCGCCCTCTTGCGCCCGATCATACGCTCGGGATCACCATGAAAATTACGCGCAAGGCGCTGAAACAATCAGGCGATGCGCTTGAAGCCGCCGTGCGCCGCGACATGCAGGGCTGCATTACCGAGGCCGTCGACCGAGCCGTCTTCACGGGCGCCGGATCGAGCGGCGAGCCGACGGGCGTCCTTGCGCTCGCGGCGAGCGTCGGGATCACTGAAACCGACGTGTCGGCGATCGCAAGCTACGCGATCTTCAAGAATGCGGCGCGCCGCATGATGGATAACAACGCGGCGATGAAACCGAGCGCGCTGCGCTGGCTTATCCGGCCGCGCACCTTCTCGGTTCTCGACGGCGCCGTGCGCACCGGCACGTCGGACTCGGACTGGGAGCGCCTGGGGGGCCGGTTCGGCGAGGGCGCCTGG
>JBFXBB010000309.1:0-3379 GCA_050183685.1 Amphiplicatus sp. | reverse complement strand
ATGATTCTGGGCGTTGCGCTCGACGAGCTCGAACGCGCGGGCAAGGAGACGGCGCTCGTCACGCTCTGCATCGGCGGGGGGATGGGCGTCGCGACGATCATCGAACGGGTTTGAAATATGGAGATCCTGGCCCATCCTTCGAGACGCGCCTTCGGCGATTCTCAGGATGAGGCCCGTGCTTTGTTGCAATTTCGTGCAGCCTTATCCTGAGGAGGCGCGCAAGCGCCGTCTCGAAGGATGGGCTACAAATTCAGGACCGCAATAATGACCTACGAGACGCTCAAAATTGACATCGATTCCGACGGGATAGCGCTTGTTGCGATCGATCTTCCCGGCCAGTCGATGAATGTCTGGAACGAAGCCCTGATGAAGGACTTCGCCGCCTTCGTCGACGATTTCTGCAAGAACGCAGCGATCAAGGGCGCCGTCATCGCCTCCGGGAAAGCATCGGGTTTTCTCGCCGGCGCCGACCTTCGAATGCTCGGCGGCGGCATGAGTCGTGCGGACCCGGACGAGCAGTTCAAGGCGGTCTTCGAATTGAACCGCCTGTTCCGCCAGCTTGAGACAGGCGGCCATCAGGCAAAAGCGCTGGCGAATGGCGAGGCGGCGGCAAAGCCCGTCGCAGCGGCGGTCGCGGGCCTCGCGCTTGGCGGCGGCCTCGAATTGGCGCTCGCCTGTCACTATCGGGTCGTCGCCGACGATCCGAGGATACAGCTCGGCCTCCCCGAAGTGCAGGTCGGGCTCCTTCCCGGCGGCGGCGGCACGCAGCGCCTGCCGCGGCTTGCCGGCCTCCAGAACGCCGCGCTCCTTGCAACCCAAGGAAAGCCCATCGATCCGCCGACCGCGCTCGGCCAGGGCCTCATCCATGAAATCGCGCCGGCGGACGAGGTCGTCTCGAAAGCCAAGGCCTGGGTCAAGGCCAATCCGAAGGCCGTCCAGCCCTGGGACAAGAAGGGATTCAAATTTCCGGGCGGAGGCGGCGCGATGGACCCGCGCGCGGCGCAGTTCTTCATGGCCGCGAACGCGATGGCCCAGCGCGAGACGCAGCATAATTACCCGGCCGTGCAATATATCCTGTCCTGCCTCTATGAGGGCTCGATCGTTCCCTTCGACACGGCGATCCGGATCGAATCGAAATATTTCCTGAAACTCCTTTCGGGGCCGCAGGCGCGCAATATGATCCGCACCCTGTTCATCAACAAGCAGGCGGCCGAGAAGGGCGAACAGCGTCCGAAGGGCGTTGCGAAACAGACGATCAAAAAGGTCGGCGTCCTGGGCGCCGGGATGATGGGCGCCGGCATCGCCTATGTGACGGCGAAAGCAGGCGCCGAGGTGGTGCTCCTCGACCGCGAAGAGGCCTTCGCCGAAAAGGGCAAGGCCTATTCGCAAGGGCTCGTCGAAAAAGGCGTCTCACGCGGCAAAGTAACAAAAGAAAAGGGCGACGCGCTCATCGCGCGCATCACGCCGACGACCGACTATGCGCTCCTGAAAGACGTCGATCTCATCATCGAAGCCGTCTTTGAAGACCCGGACGTCAAAGCCGATGTCATCAAGCGGACGGAAGCGGTCATCGGCAAGGAGGTCGTCTTCGCCTCGAACACGTCCACCATTCCGATCGCGAGCCTTGCGAAGAATTCCGAACGGCCAGATCAGTTCATCGGCATTCATTTCTTTTCGCCGGTCGACAAGATGCCGCTCGTCGAGATCATCCCGGGCGCAAAATCGGGCGAGAAGGCGCTCGCGACCGCGCTCGACTATACAGCGCTCATCAAAAAGACGCCGATCGTCGTCAAGGATGTGCGCGGCTTCTACACCAATCGCGTCGTGCCGCCTTATATCAACGAAGCGATGCTGATGGTCGCCGAAGGCGTCAAGCCGGCGCTGATCGAGAACGCCGCGAAATCGCTCGGGATGCCGGTCGGGCCTCTGGCGCTTGTCGACGAGACCTCGCTCGATCTCGCGCTTCGCATCATCGATTCGGCGAAGAAAGAGCTCGGCAAGGACTACAAGCCCTCCGGCGTCGAGACGCTTATCGAGAAGATGGTCAAGGAGCTCGGGCGCAAGGGCAGGAAGTCGGCCGGCGGTTTTTATGACTATCCCGAGGGCGGCAAGAAGCATCTCTGGCTGGGTCTTTCCGAATACTTTCCGTATAGGGATGAACAGCCGAGCATCGACGACGCCAAGGAGCGCCTGCTATACGCCCAGCTCATCCCGGCGGCGCAATGCTATGCGGAGGGCGTCGTCCCCGATCCGCAGTCGGCCGATCTCGGCGCGATTTTCGGCTGGGGCTTTGCGCCCTGGACGGGCGGCCCGATGAGTCATATCGATACGATCGGCCTTAAGAATTTTGTCCGCAAAGCCGAAAGCCTCGCCCAGAAATATGGCGCGCGGTTCAATCCGCCGCAGAAATTCCGCGACATGGCGGCGAAGAAAGAGACGCTCTATAAAGCGGCGGCGTGACGCGTGGACAATCAACCCGTTCCGGCGGCGACGATCCTTTTGCTTCGCGACATGCCGGCCTTCGAGGTGCTAATGATCGAGCGCCATGCCGATCTTGGCTTTGCGGGCGGCGCGCTTGTCTTCCCGGGCGGGCGCATCGATCCCGGCGATCACGATCCGCGCTGGGCGCGCTGCGCCGACGGCCTCGATCCGCGTCTTGCGCCGGCGCAGATCGCCGCGGTCAGGGAGGCCTTCGAGGAGACGGGCGTGCTTCTCGCGCGCGAGGGCGCGGCGCTCATCGACGGACCGCGCGCGGCCGGGCTCGCTTCATGGCGCCCGCTTGTCGCGGCTGACGACGGCAAGTTTCTTGAGATGATCGCGGGGCAGGGTTTGCGGCTCGCCTGCGACGGCCTGCGCCTCTTTGCGCATTGGGTCGCCTCGCCGCGCTTGCGCCGGCGCTTCGACACGCTGTTCTTCGCGGCGCGCTGTCCGGCGGACCATGCGGCGCTCGCGGACGGAAGCGAGGCGACCGAAGCGCTCTGGATTGCGCCCCATAACGCGATCGAGGCCCGCCGGTCGCGGGCGCGCAAGGTCATCTTTCCGACCGCGCGCAATCTTGAGCTTCTCGGCGTCAGCGGCAGCGTCGATGAGGTTTTCGCCTTCGCCGCGCGGCGTCCGATTCCGGCGATCACCGCCGATATCGAAACCCGCGACGGCGTCGACTGGCTCGTTCTGCCGACGGGCCTTGGCTATCCGGTGACGGAGGAAATCGTCGATCCGGCGATGCGGGGGTAGGCGGCGGGAGCTTCCTCTTTGTCACTCAACGCCGCGCATGGTTCTGCGCGTGATAAGACGGCGCGCATAGACGAACGCGGCCGCGTCGTAGAGCGCATGAGCGATGATCGGCGCGAGGAGGTTCTGCGTCAGCTCCAAAACGCCG
>JBFXBB010000308.1:0-3397 GCA_050183685.1 Amphiplicatus sp. | reverse complement strand
ACAACGCCTCGGATATTCCTCTCGAACCCTCTGAAAAAAGCCTCTCCGTGCGATTCAGGGTCGACGGCGTCTTCAGGGAACTTCTGGCCCTGCCGCCGCGCATGATCCCCGTCATCGTCAGCCGGGTTAAAGTCATGGCGCGCCTCGACATCGCCGAAAAGCGCGTGCCGCAGGACGGCCGCATCTCGATCGCGCTCGGCGGCAAGACGGTCGACGTGCGCGTGTCGACCCTGCCCGCGCGTTTCGGCGAGCGTGTCGTCATGCGCATTCTCGACAAGGACGAGGCGCGCCTCGACCTCGACGCGCTCGGGATGCCCGTGGAGACGACAGAGCGTTTCAAACAGGCGTTGCAGCGTCCGAACGGCGTCATCCTCGTCACCGGACCGACGGGATCGGGCAAGACGACGACGCTCTACGCCGCGCTTTCGCTCCTCAATGATCCCTCGCGCAACATCCTCACCGTCGAAGACCCGGTGGAATATGCGATCGACGGCGTCGGCCAGACGCAAATCAATCCGAAGGTCGGCATGACCTTCGCGACGGGGCTGAGGGCCATTCTTCGTCAGGACCCGGATATTGTCATGGTCGGCGAGATCCGCGATGTCGAGACGGCCGAAATCGCGATCCAGGCGGCGCTGACCGGCCACCTCGTTTTATCGACCGTGCACACCAATTCCGCTGTCGGCGCCGTCACGCGGCTGCGCGATATGGGGGCCGAGCCCTTTTTGCTGTCCTCGACTATCGCCGCGGTGCTCGCCCAGCGCCTCGTCCGGCGGCTTTGCCCGACCTGCAAGGAACAATATGCGCCGGACACGGCCGAGCGGGCCCTTCTCGGCGTCGAGGAAAACGCCGATATCGCGCTCTACCGGGCCGCGGGCTGCGGGCGTTGCGGCCAGTCGGGCTATGAGGGCCGCATCGGCGTCTATGAGTTGATGGCCGCCGACGAAAAGCTCCGCACGCTGATCCATGACAATGCGGGCGAGCAGGAGATCGCCGCCCACGCCTTCCGCCGCGCCGAGACGCTCGCCGAATGCGCTTTCTCGCATGTCCTCGCCGGCGTCACCTCGATCGAGGAGGCGCTGCGCGTCGTCCGTCAGGAGGATGACGATGCCGGCCTTTGAATATGAGGCGATCGATGGCGGCGGGCGGTCGAGGCGCGGCGTCGTCAGCGCCGACACGCCCCGCCAGGCGCGGCTCGAATTGCGGCGCCTCAGCCTGACGCCCGTGCGCCTGTCGGCCCCGCGCGAGGAGCGGCGCGGCGCGCTCGGCGAAAAACGGACGCCGCGTCTTTCGCCGAACGAGCTTGTGCTCGCAACGCGCCAGCTCGCCGTGCTGATCGGCGCCGCGACGCCGCTCGAAGAGGCGCTGAACGCGGTCGCGCTGCAATCCGACAAACGCGCCCGCACCCGGCTCCTCGCCGTGCGCGAGCGGGTCATGGAGGGCTGGCGCTTCGCCGACGCGCTCGGCGAGGACCCGAAATCCTTTCCGGCGCTCTATCGCGCGGTCGTCGCGGCGGGGGAGAGTTCGGGCGATCTTTCGGGCGTGCTCGACCGGCTCGCGACGATGCTCGAAAAGAACCGCTCGATGATGAATAAGGCGCTCGCCTCGCTCATCTACCCGATCGCGCTGTTTTTCGTCGCCGGCGGGGTCGTGACGGCGCTGATGACCGGGGTCGTGCCGAAGATCGTCGAGCAGTTCAACACCTTTGACGCAGAGCTCCCGCTCATCACGCAGATCGTCGTCGGCGTTTCGAATTTTCTCGCGGCCTACGGAGCGATCCTGGCGCTTGCGGTCATTGTCGCCGCGGCGCTGTTCTGGCGGGCCATGCGCATTGCGGCCTTCAAGCGCGAAGTCGACCGGCGGCTGCTGACGATCCCGGTCGTCGGAAATCTTCTGCGCAGCCTCGACGGCGCCCGTTTCGCGCGGACCTTGTCGACGCTCTTCGCCGGCGGCGCGCCGCTCCTCGACAGCCTCAGGGGCGCCGAGCGCACCATGACGAACGCTTATATGCAGGAGCGTCTCGACGGCGCGATCGCCATGATCGGCGAAGGAACCTCGCTTGCCGGCGCGCTAAAGCGCGCCAATTGCCTGCCGCCGATGATGACGCATATGGTCGCGGCGGGCGAGCGGGCCGGCGTCGTGCCGGCGATGCTCGACAAGGCGGCCGAGCGCCTCGAAGAGGAGTTCGACACGGCGTCGAGCGTCGCCTTGCGGCTGCTTGAGCCGGCGATCATCATCCTCATGGGCGGCGTCGTCATGGCGATTGTCGCGGCGATCATGCTGCCGATCCTTCGCCTGAACGCGCTTGCATCCGGGTGATCTTTTCAGGGAGCTTTTATGAAGTCACGCATCCGAGGGAAAGGCGACAGCGAGCGCGGCGTCACGCTGATCGAGCTGCTTGTCGTCCTCACTATTCTCGCTTTCATCTCGGCGATCGTCGTCATCAATGTGCTTCCGGAACGCGACAAGGCGGCGGTGAAGAAGGCGCGCATCGACATCAGCGCCATTGAAAGCGCGCTCGATCAGTACCGGCTCGACATGATGAGCTATCCGACGACCGCCGAGGGCCTCAATGCGCTCGTCACGCCGCCCTCAGGCTCGCCGCATGCGGATCAATACCGCCCGGGCGGCTATCTGCGCGGCGGCGCGCCGCTCGACCCGTGGGGTTCGCCCTATCAATATCGCTTTCCGGGCGAGCGCGGTCCCGTCGACGTCTTCTCGCTCGGGGCCGACCGCGCGCCGGGCGGCGAGGGACTCAACGCCGATATCGGCAATTGGAAGAACGAGGACTGATGGAGAGGCGGTCTCAACGCGGCGTCACGCTCATCGAGCTTCTTGTCGTCATGGCGATCCTCGCCTTGACGACGATGATCGTCGTGTTGTCGGCGCCGCCGGTTCGCGGCCCGGCAAAGGACGAAGCCGAGCGGTTCGCCGCGCGGCTTTCGGCGGCCCTTGAAAGCGCCGTCATCGCCGGCGGCCCGCTGCGGCTCGACGTCACGCGGACGGGATATCGATTCTGGCGTTTCGAGGACGGCGAATGGGCGCCGGCCTCGGCCCCGCTCGCGCCGCGCCTTCTGGCGCGCGAGGTCGCCCTCGCTGTCGAGAGCGCGGACGCCGCCTTCGCCAACGAGCCCAAGGCGCGCATGGCGGAGGACGATGCGCGCCATATCCTGCTCGACGCGACCGGAATGGCCGAGCCGTTCGCCGTCGACTTCGCTGACGCGCGCGCGCGCTGGCGGGTGAGCCTCGGCGCGCTTGGAGAAATCGAGGTGGCGGCGAATGCGCGATAGTCGGTTTCATTGCTTGGACTTTGAACTGGGGCGGAGAGCAACAAATCCCCATCAGCGCCCGCGGCCCATCCTTCGTGACGCGGCCCTGCGGGCCGCGGCCCAGGGTG
>JBFXBB010000307.1:0-3397 GCA_050183685.1 Amphiplicatus sp. | reverse complement strand
GAGACGCGCTCGAACCTGCATGTCGGGGGCGCCGCGGAGCCGACCGACATGACCGCGCGCGACCAGGAGATTTGCGACCGCATCGGCCCGGAGCTCGCAAAGCGCGGCCTCGTTCTCGTCGGCGTCGACGTCATCGGCGACTATCTCACCGAGATCAATGTGACCTCGCCGACCGGCGTTCAGGAAGTCCGCCGTTTCGGCGGCGCCGACATTTCCGCGCTCTTCTGGGATCTCGTCGAGGGAAGGCGGGAGAGCTAGGTGGCTCCGCTCCGCGTCGCGCTGTTTTCGGGCAACTATAATTACGTCATGGACGGGCCCGTGCGCGCCCTGAACAAGCTCGCGCGCCATCTCCTCGATCGCGGCCATGAGGTTCTCGTCTTCGCGCCGACGATCGCCAGGCCGGCTTTTCAGCACGAAGGAGAGCTGGTCTCCATTCCCTCGCTCGCGCTTCCCGGCTCGCGCAGCGAATATCGCCTGGGGCTCGGCCTCTTCGGAGAGGCGCGGCGGCGCCTCGACGCCTTCGCGCCGAGCCTCGTCCACATCGCGGCGCCGGACATTACGGGCTTTGGCGCCTTGAAATACGCCGAAAGGCGCGGCCTTGCGCCGGTCGCCTCCTTTCACACGCGTTTCGACACCTATCCGCGCTATTACGGCGCGCGCTGGCTCGAAAAGCATGTGACGGCCTATATGCGCAATTTCTACGGCCGCTGCGAGCATGTCTACGCGCCCTCGCCGTCAATGGCCGAAGAGTTGAAAGCCGACGGCATCGGCAAGGACATCCGCCTGTGGACGCGCGGCGTCGATGCGGGCGTCTTTAATCCGTCGCGCCGCGACATCGAATGGCGGCGCGCGCAAGGCTTCGCCGATGACGACGTCGTCGTCCTCTTTGTCGGCCGCGTCGTTCTTGAAAAGGGCGTCGACATTTTTGCAGAAGCCGTCCTTCTCGCGGCGGCGGCCAATCCGAGGATCAAGGCGCTCGTCGTCGGCGAGGGCCCCGAAAGGGCGCGGTTCGAGGCGCGGCTTCCGAGCGGCGCGTTCACCGGCTATCTCCAGGGCGAGGCCCTCGCGCGCGCCTATGCGTCGGCCGACATATTCTTCAACCCGTCGATCACGGAGACGTTTGGAAATGTGACGTTGGAGGCGATGGCCTGCGGCCTGCCGGCGCTTTGCGCCGCCGCTTCGGGGAGCCTGTCGCTGGTCGAGGCCGCGCGCACCGGCCTTCTCTCGTCGCCGGAAAAAGGCGCGGGCGGCTATGCGGACAAGCTTATAAGCCTTGCGGAATCGGCATCGTTGCGATCTCGATACGGCGCGGCGGCGCTCGCCAAAAGCCGCGATTTCGATTGGGCGGCGATTCTCGACCGGCTCATTGGCGATTATCACGCGGCGATCGAGGCGCGCGGGCGCCTGACGCCGCAGGGCTAAAGCGGCGCTTGACGAAACGCTTTTCCTGTTCTTGAAATTCCGTCAGGGCGACCACCCGACAAAAAGACACAAAAGAACGGGCGCCAATCAAACGCCGCGCTGGGGCGGCTGGCTGGAAGAGAGTTTCGAACCGTTTTCCCGCGGCCTTGTTTCCGCGGGGGCGGCCGGAGAGGGTCTGTGCGAAAATGGCGCAAAAAAGAAAGTCATCCTGGCTCGCGCTCGAATGGACGGGAACGGTGCTGTTCGGCCTCTTGCCGGATTGCCGGCCCGTCAATCTATGGCTGTCGAAGGTCTTCTATCTTTTCTATAACAAATTCGTCTTTCCGGATTTGAAATCGCCCCGCTATTTCAACGAAAAGCTCATGGCGCTGAAGAATTCCGAAGAGGCGCGCGATCCCTTGCGCGCGCGCGTCACCGACAAGGAGCTTGTCAAACATCACGTGACCGAGACGCTGGGGCCGGGCCATGTCGCGCCGACGCTGGCGGTCCTGAAGACCGCGCGCGAGGTCGACGGGTTCGACTTTCCGCTCCCCTGCGTCGTCAAGCCGACCCATTCGAGCCAGGAGGTCTTGCATCTCTCGGACCGCCAGCCGACGGGGCAAGAGCGCCGTCTCCTGAAATACTGGCTCTGGAAAAGCTATTTCGCGGCGAGCCGCGAGCCGAATTACCGCCGTCTCGACAAGAAGCTGATCGTCGAGCCGGTGATCGGCAAGGCTTTCGGCGAGGTCGAGGACATCAAGGTTTTGTGCTTTCACGGCCGGCCGAAACTGATCCAGGTCGATCACGGCCGCTATCGCGAGCATCGCCGCGATTATTTCGACAGTGAGGGCCGGCGCCTGCCGGTCACCATGCGAAAACCGGCGGCGGACCTTCCCTTTCCCCATGCGGGGAAGCTTGCCGAGATCGTCGGCGCGGCGGCGCGGCTCAGCGCCGGCTTCGCCTTCATCCGCGTCGATTTCTACGTCGTCGAGGGCCGTCTTCTCGTCGGCGAGCTGACGAGCTTTCCGACGAACTGCACCATTCCCTTCCAGCCGCTCTCGGCCGACATGACGATCGCGCGGCTCTTCGACGAGCCCGATCTTGAGGTGACGCCGGCGCTTTTTGAAAGCGCGGCGATCGTCGAATTCCCGCCAAGGCCGGCGAGAGAGGCCGGCCCCTCCGTGGCGGGCGAAGGCGACGTCGTCGCCTTTCCGGCGGCGGCCGCGATTGATTCCTCCACGTCGAGCGCCCTCCCGGCGACGGCCTCGATTCAGCGCTAGATCATACAGCGATCGATCCGAGTGAGAGCCCCCGCGGCCATCCTTCGTGACGGCGCTTCGCGCCTCCTCAGGATGAGGCTGCGGGATTGTTGCAACAAGGCGAGGCCTCATCCTGAGGAGCGGCCCATAGGGCCGCGTCACGAAGGATGGGCCGGGAGCGCCGATCGAGATTGATCGCCCGCCGCCCCTTGCCTTTGCTTTATCGCGCGTTTCATCCGAAAACCTGCGCCTCCTTGTCGGAACGCGCTCCAAGCGCTGCTGGAAGACGCCGCATGATCCTGAAGCCGCAGACGGCCGCCCGCCTCGCCGAGCGTTATCGCGCGCTGCGCGACAGCGCCGCCACGCAGCGCGTCCTCTCGATCGGACATTGGGTCCTGCTCGCGATCATCGTCGCGATTCTTCTTTTCCGCCTGACGCATATCGGCTGGCGCGAGGTCGTCGGCGCGCTTCCCGCCTCGCCCTGGTTCTTCGCCTTTTTTCTCCTGCGCTATCTCGCGCTTCCCGTGACCGAAACGGCGGCCTACGAGATCATCTGGCGGCGCCCGCTCCTGCGGCGCCTCCCCGCTTTTTTGCGCAAGCGCGTCTATAATTACGCAGTCGCCGGCTATTCTGGGGAGGGCTTTTTGTCTTGATGGGCGCGCCGCCGTCTCGGCCTTTCGGATCGCGAGGCGCTTGTCGGCGTCAAGGACAACAAAGTCCTGTCGTCCTTTACGGCG
>JBFXBB010000306.1:0-3425 GCA_050183685.1 Amphiplicatus sp. | reverse complement strand
AGGAAGAGACTTGCGGCGGCCTTTCTGTTCTTTGCGGGCGGCGCGGCGGCGGCCGCCGCGCCGCTCGACGATCCCGCGCTTGAAGCAAAGGCGCAGCGCATTCATCAACGGGTGCTCGCGCTCGATACGCATGTCGATATCCCGGAAGACTTCGCGACGGCGGCGGTCGATCCCGGCGGCTTCACCAAATTGCAGGTCGATCTGCCGAAGATGCGCGCGGGCGGGCTCGATGCGGCTTTCTTCATCGTTTACACGGCGCAAGGCCCGCTGACGCCGGAAGGCTTTGCGGCCGCGCGCAGGGTCGCGGTCGCGAAGGCCGAGGCGATCCAGCGTTTCGCCGCCGCCTATCCCGACGAGGTCGGCCTTGCCCGCTCGGCCGCGGACGCGCGCGCCATCGCAAGGTCCGGCCGCAAGGCGGCGCTGATGGGCATGGAGAACGCCTATCCGCTCGGGAACTCGCTTGACGAGGTCGGGGCCTGGGCGGACGCCGGCGTGCGCTATCTCGGGATCACCCATTTCGGCCATAACCAGTTCGGCGATTCGGCCAATCCGAATGTCGAGGCGGGCGACGCCGCTGCGCGTCATGGCGGGCTTTCCGATCTCGGCCGCGCCCTTGTCCCCGCGCTCAATCGCGCCGGGATCATGGTCGATGTCAGCCACGCCGCGCGCACGACGATGATGCAGGCGGTCGCGTTGTCGGCGGCGCCGATCATCGCCTCGCATTCCGCCGCGGCGGCGCTCGCCGACAATCCGCGCAATCTCGACGACGAGCAGCTCCGCGCAATCGCGGAGAATGGCGGGGTTGCGCAGATCGTCGCGCTCGACGTCTATCTGAAGCCGCTGACGCCGGCGCAGATCGCCCTTCAGGAGAAGATCCGCAAGGAAATGAAGCTCGACAGCGCGGCGGCGCGCGCGGCGATGACGCCCGAGATGGAAGCCGACTATCAGCGCCGCATGGAAGCGCTTTGGACGATCGAGCCGCGCGCGAGCGTCGCCGATTTGGTCGATCATATCGACCATGCGGTGAAGGTCGCGGGCGTCGACCATGTCGGCGTCGCCTCCGATTTCGACGGCGGCGGCGGCATTGTCGGCTGGGAGAATGCAAGCGAGACCTTGAACGTCACCCGCGAGCTTGTTCGGCGCGGCTATTCGCAGGCCGACATCGCGAAGATCTGGGGCGGCAATCTCTTGCGCGTCCTTGAGGATGTCGAGCGGGTCGCGCAGAAGCGCCAAAAGGCGAAGGTCCGGTGAGGGCCGGCGCGCCGACGATGACCGCCGCTCGATCGGGGGGGGAGAAAATAACCACAGACTTCCAATGGGATAACCGCTGGAACCCTTCCTAACGGGCTAAAAGAGCAAGACCGGGCGGTTTTTTTGAAACCGGCGGCCAGGCTATGCTATCGTTAACCATGTGGAGGCGCCGTGGCCCGCCAGGAGAGGCCGGCGCGATGTGGCAGGGGAACTCCGATGTTCATTCAGAAACCGATTTTGGCGGCCTCGGCGGTTGCGGCGGCGGCGCTGGCCGCAGGCTGCGCCAGTTATGAGCGCTATGGGTTTGTCGATCCTTACACGGGCGCTGAGCGTCTCTATGAGCGCGACCATGTCCACGACATGCGCCCCGTCGCCTATGTCAAGGTCGAGGATCCCGCGCCCGCCGCCTATTACGGCATTGAAGGCGCGCGCCTCGCCCATCTCGTCTATGACGAGGGCGAGGCCGAGCGCCTCGACGGCGTTTGCCCGGAGCATTTTCGGATCCTGCGCGGCGAAACGCTCGCCGATATCGCGCAATATTGCGACGCGCCGGTCGCCACGTTGATCGCTTACAATCCCAGCCTGCGCTATGCGGGCGACATCGTCGAAGGCCAGATCGTCACGCTGCCGCGCGCCTATGCGCGCCTCGCCGATGTCGGCATCGCCGACGCGGCGAATGTCTGGCATATGCTCGAAACGGGCGACACCGCCGAAGAGATCGCGGCGCGCTACAATGTGCGGGTCGAGGATGTGATCAATCTCAATCCGGAGATCGACTGGCGCGCCGTTCCGGCGGGCGGCTTCGTTCGCGTGCCCGTTTCCGCGCCGCCCGCCCCCGCCTCATCTGTGGCCGGGCCGCGCGGACGGATCGACAATGGCTATCGCTATCCTTCCGGCGACGGCGCCGGATGGTCGTCCGGCGCGGCGGCGGCCGTCGCATCGGTGATGCCCTATAATCTTCAGCCGACGCGGAAGCCGCGCGGACTTCAGTCCGACGCGCCCGGCTTGCTCACCGTCGACCGCAAGACGGTCGCGCCCGGCGGCAAGGTGACGGTGTCGGCGGTCGGACTGCCCGCCAATCGCGAGGTTACGATTTATAGCGGTTCGAACGGACGCGATCTCGAAGCCGTCAAAACGGCGCGCACCGACAGCAGCGGGGCCTTTTCCGAGCCGGTCCGCGTCGGCGGCTGGGCCGATCTCGGCGGCGTGATCTTCAAGGCCGAGATTGACGGCGGCGCCTCGCTGCAAAGCCCGCGCGTCGGCGTCGATCTCATCGAGCCCGACCCGGAGACGCTCGACGCGCTTTACGACGACGAATAGCCGCCCGCCGGTTCCGCGAAGCGGGCGCGGCTGATAAGTGCGGGCCGGCATTAGCGATTCCCACCGAGGACTTTTCGCGCTAGTCGGGCGGCGCGGCTCGATGCGCGGCCGCGACGGAAGCGGCCGCTCATGAAAATCGTCATCATCGCGCCGAATGTCTCGGAGAATCTCTCCGGCGAGGCGATCAAAGCCTATCAATATGCGAAGGCGCTTCTCGCCGAAGGCGCCGAAATTACGCTTGTCACGCATGAGCGCAGCGCCGGCCATCTCGCGCATTTTCCCGAAGCGGTCGAGATCATTTTTGTCAGAGACGATTTCTGGCAGCTTCTCCTCTGGCGTTCCGTTCTTCTGCGGCCGCTGATCGACATTCCGTTCTTCCTCCATGTCAGAAAGATCGTCCGTCAGATGAGCCTCGCGGCGTCGGAAACGGTCTTTCACTATCTCGGGCCCGTCTCGCCGATCACGCCGCGCTTTCCGGTCAAGGCGGCCAATTGCGTGCTCGGGCCGATCACGGGGAATATCTATTATCCGCCCGCCTTGCGCGCGCGCGAGCCTTTCAGCCTGCGTTGGCGGCGGAGTCTTCACGGCGCGAGCCAGCGCGTCGTCGGCGCTCTTTTCAACGACAAGCGCGGTTTTCGCGCAATTCTCGTCTCCGGCGGCGCGCGCACGCGCCATTCGCTGAAGCTCGCCGGCGCGCGTGACGAGCAGCTTCGCGACGTTATCGATGCCGGCATATCGGAGACGATCCTGAAGCGCCCGAAAATTACCCATGAGGGCGAGAACTGGCGCTTTGTCGTCAATGGCCGGCTGACGCCGCATAAGGGCGCAGATCTTGCGATCCGCGCGCTGGCGAA
>JBFXBB010000305.1:0-3470 GCA_050183685.1 Amphiplicatus sp. | reverse complement strand
CTCGGCGGCGAGGTCGACCGGCGGCGGCGCGCCCTCCTCGCGGCCGAAGAGATCGCGCATATAGAGCGACTGGCCGAGCCAGCCGCGCGTGACGCCGATGGCGATGAGTTCGTCGCCGGCGACGGCCTGCTTGCCGCCTTCCTTCGGGTCGGCTTTGACATAGCGCGGCGTGACGTCCGTCGTGATCGCGAGCGCGCGCGGCGTCCCGTGAATCCGGACAAGCGCGGCGTCGCCGCCGGGGCCGATCACCGTGTCCGCCATCACGGAGTGGTCATATTGCTCCCAAATCCAGCGGCGCGAGCAGAGATCCGGCGCGCTCATCAAAAGCGCGAGCGCGGTCAGGGACGAATGCGGGCCGGGGCGATCGGCGAGATCGACTGTCTCCTCATTCGTTTCGGCAAGAGCGCCGGTGATAATCCCTGTTTCCTTTAGATTTTTTGCTGCTTCCTCAAGCGAGGCGAAATCATCGGCGGCGTCGGCTTTCAACCGCGCATAGATCTTCGCCGCGCCTGCGCCCGCGCTGAAGCCGGCGGCGTCGAGCCCGGCAAGCGCATCGATCCGATCCTCGATGAACGCCTCGGCGAGACTTTTCATCTCCGCCTCGGCCTTGCCCTCGGCCGTGAGGACGACAAGCGCCTCCCGGATGACGACCTGCGGATCGTCGAGCGGCGCGGGCGCGGCCCGCGGCGCGCTCGGTCGATCATAGGTCGGCGCGCCGTCAGCGAGCGGGCCGACCGGCAGATCGGCCTCGACTTCGCCCCTATGCCGGATGACGAGCCGGCCGGTGTCGGTCGTCGCGCCGATGACGGCGAAGTCGACGCCCCATTTTTCGAACACCGCGCGGGCCTCGTCCTCCTTGCCCGGCTTTAAGACCATGAGCATCCGCTCCTGGGACTCAGAGAGCATCATCTCATAGGCGCTCATGCCTTCTTCGCGCTGCGGGACCTTGTCGAGATCGAGATCGAAGCCGCTCCCCCCGTGTCGGGCGCCTTTTGCCGCCATTTCGACCGATGACGAGGTCAGCCCCGCCGCGCCCATGTCCTGGATCGCGACGATCGCGTCGGACGCCATCAATTCGAGACAGGCTTCGAGAAGGAGTTTTTCCATAAACGGATCGCCGACCTGCACGGTCGGGCGCTTCTCTTGCGAGCCCTCGCCGAATTCGGCCGAGGCCATCGTCGCGCCGTGGATGCCGTCGCGCCCGGTCTTCGAGCCGACATAGACGACGGGATTGCCGGCGCCGCGCGCGGCCGAATAGAAAATCCGATGCTTCTCGGCGATGCCGACCGTCATCGCATTGACGAGAATGTTGTTGTTGTAGCGCGCGTCGAAATTCGTTTCGCCGCCGACCGTCGGCACGCCCATGCAATTGCCATAGCCGCCGATGCCGGCGACGACGCCGGCGAGAAGATGACGCGTCTTCGGATGATCCCATCCGCCGAAGCGCAGCGCGTTCATATTGGCGACCGGCCGCGCGCCCATCGTAAAGACGTCGCGCATGATCCCGCCGACCCCCGTCGCCGCGCCCTGATAGGGTTCGATGAAGGAGGGATGGTTGTGGCTCTCCATCTTGAAGACGGCGGCGAGGCCCTCGCCGATGTCGATGACGCCGGCGTTCTCGCCCGGTCCCTGAATGACCCAGGGCGCATTGGTCGGCAGTTTCTTCAGATGCCGCCGCGAGGACTTGTAGGAGCAGTGCTCGGACCACATGACGGAAAAGACCCCGAGTTCGAGGAGATTGGGCTCGCGGCCGAGATGCGCCTTGACGGCGTCATACTCTTCGGGCGTCAGCCCGTGCTCGGCGACAATCTCGGGGGTGATGGACATAAACTCTCCGGCGGAACGGCCGTAGGGCGGGTTGAACGAAGCGATAGCCGCCATCCGCCGGCGCCGCAATGGCTAGCCAGGGTAGTTGTCGATAACTCTCGCACAGAAATTCCGATTGATCCGGTTAACCGCGCGTCGGCATGAGGCCTTGGAACTGAAAGATTGATGGGACGTTCCAATGGTTTGGTTATTGGGCGCAACGAGCCGCCAGCGGCAACTACCGCCAGCATCGGCATACATTTCGATGCGGTCGCCTTCATCCGCACATTGAACGATGACCGGTGAAGACCCCCTCTCCGGCGGCGACTGCGTACACCCGCACGCTACCGAAAACGCCAAAATGACGACCGCGCGTCTCATTCGTTTTCCCTCCATTGCAACACCCCCGGCATAAGGATGCAAGGTTGGCGCGCAACCGCCGCAAAGGCGGGCATCGCTTTATTCAACCCGCCCTACAGGACATCCTGCAACTCGGGATGTTGATCGATATAAGCCTTCGCGAAGGAGCAGAGCGGGATGACTTTTCTGCCCTCTTTGCGCGCGTCTTCGACGCCCCGGCGGACGAGCATCCCGCCGATATCCCTGTTCCGGAAGGCTTCCGGCACATAGGTATGGTCGATGATGATCGTCGCCGCGCCAGCGCGGGAATAGGTCATTTCCGCTTCATGGCCGTCGAGGCGAAGGGAATAACGCCCCTTGGTCTCGCCTTCCTCGCGCTCAATATTGATGTCGCGCGTCATTCCTTCGCGGCGGCGGCGTCTTCCGCGCGCTTATCCTCTCTTTTGATTCGCCAGTCGCAGAAATCGACCATCAGACTATTGATCAGCTCCATCGTCACGCGCTGCTGCTCCTCGACGGGCATGGTCGCTTCGCTGTCCGTCTCGAAGCTGCGGCCCGGGACGAAGCCGGCGCGGTTGCCCCCGCGAATATTGAGAAATGTCGAACGGGGCGGATAGTCTCGACTCTGCGCTTGCGCCTGCGCCGATGTAACGAGCCCGTCATGTTCGGCCGTGATCACCCCCGCGCGGAACGGTTCGAGCATGTAATTGCGGCCCTCGGTCAAAAGCCCGCCAAGGAGGATGACGCCGTCGACGCCGTCCTCGTCATGATCGGCGCCGTAATCCATCGCGAAGGTCCCCGCTTCGGCGAAGCCGCCGGCGACCGTGCAGCGTTCGGGATCGAAGGCCTGCTTGAGGGCCCTTGTCCATTCCTTCTCCCCGCCCTCGACGACGCGCACCCGCCAGCCTTTTTCGGCCAGTTTGGCGGCGAGATCGGAAAAGCTCGCCGCCGCCGCGTCCCTGCCGGCAAGGAACAGGAGAGAGGCTTTCTCCTCGCCTTCCGGCGCCGCGACGACATCCGTGACGGCCGCGTTCTTGGCGCCCCCGCATGACGCGGCGACAAGCGCCGCAAGCCCCGCGCCGAGGCCTCTGACGACGTTTTTCATCCCCATAGTCTCCCGTTTGGCGCGCCGATCCGCCGGCCTTTAGCAAAGACGAAAGGCGGCCGCCACCTGCCTTTCATGACAAAGGCGCGCGCAGGACCCTTTCACCGCGTCAGCGGCTTATATTTGATCCGATGCGGAATTTCGGCCTCCGCGCCGAGGCGGCGTTTCTTGTCCTCCATATAGTCCGCGAAATTGCCCT
>JBFXBB010000304.1:0-3473 GCA_050183685.1 Amphiplicatus sp. | reverse complement strand
CGCGCTGAAGGATCATCTCATCAATAAGGGGTATAAGGAGGATGTCCTGAATGAGGCGGGCCTCCTTATCAAGCCGGAGGACGGCGGCGAGAGCTATGACCGTTTTCGCGGCCGGGTGATGTTCCCGATTCTCGGGCCTCGCGAGGCCGTCATCGCCTTTGGCGGCCGCGCGCTCGATCCGAATGCGCGCGCGAAATATCTCAACTCGCCCGAGACGCCGCTCTTTCACAAGGGCGATATTCTTTACAACTACGCGGGCGCGCGCTCGGCGACGGCCGCGGAAGGCCGTATGCTGATTGTTTGCGAAGGCTATATGGACGTCATCGCGCTTTGGGGCGCGGGGATAAAACGCGCCGTCGCGCCGCTCGGGACGGCGCTCACGGAAAACCAGATCGGGCTTCTCTGGCGGGTCTCGGACGAGCCTGTCCTCTGTTTCGACGGCGACAAGGCGGGTCTCGGGGCGGCCTTCCGCGCGATCGACCGGGCGCTGCCGCTGCTAAAACCGGGCAAATCGCTCTCTTTCGCCTTTCTGCCGGCCGGCAAGGACCCCGACGACCTCGTGCGCGAGGGCGGCGCGCCGGCGATGCAAAAGGCGCTCGACGCCGCGCTCCCGCTCGCCGACGTCCTCTGGCGGCGCGAGACGGAGACGCGCCCGCTCGCCACGCCTGAACGCCGCGCCGCGCTTCGGGCGCATTTGCGGAGCCTTGTCCAGTCGATCGCCGACAAGGACGTGCGCGCCGCCTATGCCGTCGAGATGGTCAATCGGCTGAGGGACTATTTCGCCCCGGCGATGATTTCCGAGCAGCCGGTTCCGCGGACGTCCGCCGGTTTTGCGCGGCGGCGCGCGCACCGCTCGGACCACCATCGTCTGAAGCACGAGGCGAGACGGACTAACCAATTGAAAAATCTAGGTTTTGCCTCAAGCTTTCGACGGGAGGCGAGCCTGTTGGCCGCCGGGCTCAATCACCCTGCGCTGTTGTCCAGACAAGAGGACGCGTTTTTGGGGCTGTCCCTTGAAAATCCCGATCTCGACCAACTTCTGGGCGAGCTTTTGGGTGCGATTTTGGCCGATCCGGGCCTTGACAGCGCCCGTCTCAAAGCTCATCTCCAAGCCACCGAGGCGGCGGAAATTCTGGAGCGCGTCCTTTGCGACGATACGCTCAATAGACAAACCTTCCTCCGACCTGCGGCTGAGATTGACGAGGTGGAACAGGGTTGGCGCGATTGTCTCCGCCTTCACCTGATTGCGACCGATTCACGGCGGGAGCTGACAGACTCGGCGTCTCAGAGCTTCACCATAGGAGAAAATGTTTGGAAGGCCGCCGTCACCGCGCGCGAGGAGCTGTTGAACGCGGGTGAGGGTTTCCGCGGCGGCGATATCGACAGTGACGCAACCCCGCAGCAACTGCTCGCGACGTTGGAGCGGATGCGGGCGAGCGTTGAGAAGAAGAAATCCAAACGCTAGCAGCGAGGCTCGGCCGACGCCGATTTTATGGGATCCAAGGCATGACTAAAAAGACGGCGGCCGCCAAAGAAACGCCCGAAGCCGAGCAGCAGGATGGACCGATCCTCGATCTGACCGATGCTGACGTTAAAAAGCTCATCAAGACCGCCAAAGCGCGCGGCTATGTCACCTATGACGAGTTGAATTCCATTCTGCCGTCGGAGGAATTCTCAACCGACCAGATCGAAGACGTGATGGCGCAGCTCTCCGAGATGGGCATCAATGTCGTCGAGCATGAAGAGGATGAAGAGGAGGGCGACGTCGCCGCCGACGAGGCCGCCGAGGATTCCGATGAAGAACCCGCCAAGGCGATCGCCAAGAAGGACGACAAGGGCGGCGTGGTGGCGACCAACACCTCGGCCTCGGCCGATCGCACCGACGATCCCGTGCGCATGTATTTGCGCGAGATGGGCACGGTCGAGCTTCTCTCCCGCGAGGGCGAGATTGCGATCGCCAAGCGCATCGAGGCGGGCCGCGAGACGATGATCAAGGCGCTTTGCGAATCCTCCCTGACCTTCGAGGCGATTACGGTTTGGCGCGACGAGCTTAACCAGGGCCGCGTCCTTCTCCGCGACATCATCGATCTCGACGCCACCTATGGCGGCGGCCCCGAGGCGCGTCCCGACATGACGCAGCCGGAGATCGCCGAGCGCGTCAATAAGGAAGAGGCCGAGCGCCTCGAAGCCGGCGAGGACGACGAAGACGAATTCGACGACGGCGCAATTTCGCTTTCCGCGATGGAGGCTGAGCTTCGCGAAGAGGTGATGAAGACCTTCGACGAGATTTCCGGCGATTACAAAAAACTCCGCCGCCTTCAGGACATCATGATCGAGGAGCAGCTCAAGGGCGACAATCTTTCCGCCTCGCAGACGCGCCGCTTCAAGAAGCTGCAAAAGGACATCGTCGAGCGCGTGCGATCGGTCCGCCTCAACAATCAGCGCATCGAGGCGCTGGTCGAGCAGCTCTATGACATCAATCGCCGCCTGATGGCGCTCGAAGGCAAGCTCGTGCGCCTCGCCGACACGCATGGCGTCAATCGCCGCGACTTTCTCAGCGAATATCTCGGCTCCGAGCTCGACCCCGAATGGTTCGACCGCGTCAAGATGAAGAAGGGAAAAGGCTGGCAGGCCTTCGTGTCGAAATCGACCCCGCACATCACGGCGATCCGCGACGAGATCGGCAAGCTGTCGACCGAGACGGGCCTCACCGTCTCCGATTTCCGCCGCATCGTCTCGACCGTACAGAAAGGCGAGCGCGAAGCGCGCATCGCCAAGAAGGAGATGGTCGAAGCCAATCTCCGCCTCGTCATTTCGATCGCGAAGAAATACACCAATCGGGGCCTGCAATTCCTCGACCTCATTCAGGAAGGCAATATCGGCCTCATGAAGGCCGTCGATAAGTTCGAATATCGCCGCGGCTATAAATTCTCGACCTATGCGACCTGGTGGATCAGGCAGGCGATCACCCGCTCGATCGCCGACCAGGCGCGAACCATCCGCATTCCCGTCCACATGATCGAGACGATCAACAAGATCGTCAGGACGTCGCGCCAGATGCTGCATGAGATCGGCCGCGAGCCGACGCCCGAAGAGCTTGCCGAAAAGCTTTCGATGCCGCTCGAAAAAGTCCGTAAGGTGATGAAAATCGCCAAGGAGCCGATCAGCCTCGAAACGCCGATCGGCGACGAAGAGGATTCCCATCTCGGCGATTTCATCGAGGACAAGAACACCGTCCTGCCGATCGACGCCGCGATCCAGTCGAACTTGCGAGAGACGACGACGCGCGTTCTCGCCTCGCTCACCCCGCGCGAGGAGCGCGTTTTGAGGATGCGTTTCGGCATCGGCATGAACACCGATCATACGCTCGAAGAGGTCGGCCAGCAGTTCTCGGTGACGCGCGAGCGGATCCGCCAAATCGAAGCGAAGGCGCTCCGCAAATTGAAGCACCCGTCTAGGTCGAGGAAACTTAG
>JBFXBB010000303.1:0-3481 GCA_050183685.1 Amphiplicatus sp. | reverse complement strand
CGACAAAGTGAGCGCGAAAGTCAACGCCTCGAACTCCATGCCGGGGATCGTGCGCCCGTAAAGCGCGCGATAGGCGTCCTCAAAGAGCGCAGCGAGCCCGGTCGGCGCGAGCCTTTCCGGCGGCAGACCGACCGCGATTTCATGGCCCTGGCCGCGATAGCGCATATAAGCGGCGCGGGTCTCGGTCAGCGCCGCGCCGCCCGTCGCCGGCGCGAGGACGCCGCGCGCTTCCTCGCGCATCTCCTCGAAGAGCGCGTCGAGCGCGGCGCCGTCAAAGGCGTCGAGACGCGTCGGCCGCGAACGGACGACTTCATAGGAGGGCGGCGCGAGGAGAAAGCCAATGGCCGACCCGACCCCCGCCCCCGCCGGCACGATCACCCTGTCGAGGCCGAGCTTGTCGGCGAGACGCGCGGCATGAAGCGGCGCCGCGCCGCCAAAGGCGACCATCGCGCGCGCCGCAAGGTCCTTGCCCCATTCGATCGCATGGGCCCGCGCCGCCGCGGCCATCGTCTCGTCGACGATTTCCGCGACGGCATGGGCGGCGACATCTCCTTCAAAGCCCAAAGGCGCGGCGACATCGGCCGCAATCGCGGCGCGCGCCGCCTCGGCGTCGAGCGCGATCGATCCGCCCGCGAAGCGTTCCGGCGCGATCTTGCCGAGCGCGACATCGGCGTCCGTCACGGTCGCGCGCGCGCCGCGCCCATAACAGGCCGGCCCCGGCGCGGCGCCGGCGCTTTCCGGGCCCGTACGAAGGCGCTTCATCGCGTCGACATGCGCAATCGACCCGCCGCCGGCGCCGATCTCGACCATCTCGATGACCGGGATGCGAACCGGCAATCCCGATCCCTTCTTGAATCGATAGCGGCGATCGACCTCGAAGCTTCGCGCCGTCTGCGGCTCATAGTTGTCGATGAGGCAGAGCTTGGCGGTCGTGCCGCCCATGTCGAAGGAAAGAAGCGCGTCAAGCGACAGCGCGCGCGCGATCCCAGCGGCGAGGACCGCGCCGCCCGCCGGCCCCGATTCGACAAGGCGAATTGGAAACCGCGCCGCATTGTCGAGCGTCGTCAGACCGCCGCCCGAGGCGATCATCAAGAGCCCGCCGTCAAAGCCGCGCGCTTTCAGATCGCGCTGGAGCCCGGTGAGATAGCGCGCCATCAGCGGGCGGACATAGGCGTTGGCGACCGCCGTCGAGAGGCGTTCATATTCGCGGATTTCCGGCGCGACCTCGCTCGCCAGCGTCAAGGAGAGATCGGGCCGCGCCTTGGCGACGATCTCGGCCGTGCGCTCTTCATGCGCCGGATTGGCGTAGGCGTGAAGATAGCCGATGGCGACGCTTTCGACCCCTTCAGCATCGAGCGCGGAAAGCGCCGCCCCAACGCTCTCCTCATCGAGGGGAATAAGGGCGCGTCCATGCCGGTCCATCCGCTCACGGACGGGCAGCCTCAGCCAGCGGGGAACGAGCGGCGCCGGCCTATCGATATTGACGTCATATTGCTCGAAGCGGTTCTCATAGGCCATTTCGAGCGCGTCGCGATGGCCTTCGGTCGTCAAAAGCGCCGTCTTCGCGCCCCGCCTTTCAATCAGCGCGTTGGTCGCGAGCGTCGTTCCGTGGATGACGACGCCGATATCGCTCAGCGCGCGCCCCGTCTTGGCGAGCGCTTCTTCGACGCCGGCGAGAACGCCTCTCTGCGGCGCCTCGGGCGTCGTCAGCGCCTTCGCCGTGACGCGCCCCGTCGTGTCTTCGAGGACGACATCGGTGAAAGTGCCGCCAATATCGATCGCGAGCCGCGCTTTATTCATTGCGGACAGGGCCCGCCTGATTGGGCGCCGAGCGTCGGCGATCGGGAATCGTCCGGCCTTGACCTTGGGGCCGCCATGTCGCTCGTCATTCTTCGCCTCCGCCCGCGACTTTAAAGCGCCTCGGCCGGAGAATCGAGCATCGCTTGCAATTGAGACCGCGCGGCTTCGGGACTCATGAGGGCGCCGCCTTTGGCGTCTTGAAAACCGTTTTCGCCCGCCGCCGCGTTTTTAGCGGACGAAAAGTTTCCGCCTCGCCGATAAAGAGGCCAATCGGCCGCAAGGGCTCTGTATAGTCACAAATGGTTTTGATAATGAGCAATGCCGGGATCGAGATAATCGCGCCGGCCGGCCCCCAAATCCAGGTCCAGAACGCGATCGCAAGAATGACCGCGAGCGGGCTTACCGTCATGCGAACGCCAATAAGGGTCGGCGTCACAAAATTCGATTCGATGAAATTAAGCGCTGCATAGGCCCCGACCGGCGCTAACAGCATCAAATAGTCGTCAAAGGCGACGAGACCCGTGACGGCGAGAAGCGCCGTCATCGCCGTCGGACCGGCATAAGGCACGAAATTGAGGATGGCCGCGAGCCCGCCCCAGACCAGGGGCGAGGGCATGCCGATCGCCCACATCGCCAATCCCGTCGCGAGGCCGAGGCCGATATTGACGCCCGTCATGGTCAGCATATAGGAGGCCATGTCGCGCTCCATCGCGCGAAGCATCCGGGCGGACTGGCGCATCCCGCGCCGCGTCCGCCGAAGGAGGATGATCTTGCGCCGCATGTCCTTTCTAGAGGCGAGAAAGAAATAGACGAGGACCGTCGTCAATATGATTTGTACAATGAATGTCCGGGCCGAGGTAAAGAGCGCCTCGCCAATCTTCACTCGCTGCTCGGGCGGGGCGGCGGCGCCTTTTTGGTCGCCGAGATCCGTAAGCTCATTCACCTTGTCGGAGACTTCCTGCACCGCCGTCAATGCCTTCTGGACGTCGCCGAGCTTGTCACGCGCCTGTTCCATCACCTCCGGCAATCGCTGGAACCAAGCCGCGCCCGGCTGAATGACGAGATAAAGTCCGCAGGCGAACAGGCTAAAGGTCGCGGCGACGACGATGATCGGACATAGGCCTTGAGGCGCGCCGCGCCGGCGCAGCCATTCGACCGCCGGCGCCAACAAGATGCTGATGACGAAGGCCGCGGCGATGGGAAGAAGCACCGTCCGCGCCAGATAAAGCGCGGCGCAAATGACGATCGCCGCCGTAAGGCTCGCCGCGACGGCGATGAGACGAAGCGTCCCCTCGGGCCCAGGCGCTCGCCAAAACGGCGACCCGGCGGCGCTTGGCCGTCGCGACGCGGGCGGCGGCTCAGAAAGGACGCTTTTCTTTCGCCTGAACATGGCTCCTCCCGCAGCGAAGCGTTTAACAGCGCGGTCAAGCCGGCGGTTCCGCGGGCGCGCGCCTCCTCAAGAAAGGCCGACGGTGAACCAGACAAAGGCGAGATAAGCCGCGAAAGTCGCGCTCGCCGTCGCCAAAGCCGTGACGGCGCGGACGCGCGCCCGGCGCAGCGACGTCGTGCGCGCGATCTCGGCGACGGCTTGCGCAACCTCGGAGGAAATGCTGTGCGCGGAGTAAGTCGACAGCACGATCCATAGGCGATTCGGTCCTGTTTCGGCCGCGAGGAGCGCGTT
>JBFXBB010000302.1:0-3484 GCA_050183685.1 Amphiplicatus sp. | reverse complement strand
CCAATCCGTCCTCGCTCGCCGCCAAGGCCGATGCGCTCGCCGCGCTCGATCAGGCTTTCGCGAGCTTTTCGCGCACGCAGGACGCGATCGCCGATGACATCGCGAATGCGCAATCGCGGCTCGAAGCGGACGTCGCGCGCGCGAACGCGCTCATCGAGGAAGTCAGCCGCCTCAATGTCAATGTCCCGGACAGCCCGTCGAGCGCCGACCTCCTCGATGCGCGGCTTTCCGAGCTTTCAAAGCTCCTTTCGATCACCGTCACCCGCAATGAACGGGGCCAGGCGAGCGTCGCGCTCGCCGACGGAACCCTCATCGCGAGCCCTGGCGACTTTACGCCGCTCGACGCGGCCGCGCTCGGCGCCGGGATCGTCTCGGGCGAGATCGCCGGCCTTCGCGATCTTCGCGACGCCGACTTGCCGGCGCTGTCGGCGCGCGTTTCCGGCGTCGCCGACGGCGTCGCGGCGGCGCTGAACGCGGCCTATGCGCAAAATGTCCGGGTCGGCGCGGCGGCCCCGACAGGCGACGCGCTTCTCGTTCAGGCCGCGGACGGAACCTGGTCGGTCAACAGCGTTCTTCTCGCCGATCCGGCGCGGCTCGCCATCGCGCGGCCCGCTTCGGGGACCGCCGGCGCCAATGACGGCGCCGGCGCGACGGCGCTCGCTTTTGTCGGGGGCTCGGCCTTAGTGCGCGATGTCGCCGAAGCGGCCGCTTCGATCGGCGCGGCCGCGAAAAATGCGGAGCTCGCCGCCGAGACGAACGCGGCTCTGGCCGCCGAGGTCGCCGCCCGCGTCAGCGCGCAAGGCGGCGTCAGCCTCGACGAGGAGCTTTCCAATCTCATTCTTTATCAGCGCGCCTATGGCGCCAATGCGCGGGTGATCGCGGCGATCGACGAGCTTTGGCAGGCGCTTCTCGCGATTATTTGAGGCTGAGCGATGACCCGCATTTCCGATCTCGGCTTTCAGCAGCTCCTCCTCGCGGGGTTCCAGCGCGCGCAAAGCGCGGCGGAGAAGACCCAGACGCAGCTCTCCTCCGGCAAGCGCGCCAATTCCTATGGCGAGGTCGGCGCGCAAGCGACGTCGCTTTTGAGCGCGGAAGGGATCGTCTCGCGCGCGAGCGCTTATGAGGGCGCCGCGAAAGTCGCGCTGACGCGGCTTGCGACGCAGGAAAGCGCGCTGAATTCGATCTCCGATTCCATCGCCGGCCTGCGCGCCCGCTTCACGACGACGCTCGCGACCGGCGCGTCCTCGCTTCTCCTGCCCGAGGTCGAGACGGCGGCGCAGCGCATTATTTCCGCGCTCAATGTTCAGCTCGGCGGCGTTTATCTCTTCGCCGGGACGGACGGTTCGGCGCCGCCGGCGCTCGCGGCGAGTCTCGCCGAGATCGGCGCGGCGGCCGACACGGACGCGCTCTTTCGGGATGCGGCGCGGCGGCGCCTTCCCGTCGAGGAAGGCGCGAGCGTCGACGGCGGGGCGACCGCGCGCGAGATCGCAAGCCGGCTCTTTTCCGAGCTCAAGGAGCTTGCGAACGCGGAAAGCGTTTATGGTCCGTTTACGGATCAATTAACCGCGGCGCAGCGGGATTTCATCGTCGCGAAGGTCGCGGCCTTCGACGAAATTGCGGCGGATCTGAACACGGAACTCAGCCTCAACGGCGTCGCGCAATCGCAGGCCGAGGACGCGCGGGCGAGGAATGTCGAGCGCCGCGATCTCGCCGAGACCGTCGCCGCCGGGATTGAGGACGCCGACATCGCCGAGACGATCGCGAGGCTCAATCAAGACCGGCTCGCCGTCGAGGCGGCGGCGCGGGCCTTGGCGAAGGCGACAGAGTTGTCGCTGCTGAATTATATTTAGACCGGCATTTTTCGCCCATTCCGGCAAAAGCCGGGATGAGCGGCGTTGAAATGCGATAGATTAGCTTGCCGCTTCCCTTCGCGGCGATGCGCCCCTATGGTCCGCCCGCCATGACCATGCATGTTCCGATAAGCGCGAAAGCGCCCGTCATCGATCTCGGCGTTCCGGCCGGCGCGCGCGTCGTCGTGGCGATGTCGGGCGGCGTTGACTCCTCGGTGACGGCGGCGCTGTGCAAACTATCGGGCTATGACGTCGTCGGCGTGACCCTCCAGCTCTACGACCACGGCGCGGCCGTTCAGCGAAAAGGCGCCTGCTGCGCCGGGCAGGACATTCACGATGCGCGCCTGGTCGCCGAGCGGCTCGGCTTTCCGCATTATGTCCTCGATTATGAGGACCGTTTCTCAGAAGCGGTGATGGAGGATTTCGCCGAAACCTATCTCGCCGGCGCGACGCCGATCCCTTGCATTCGCTGCAATGAGCGGGTGAAGTTCAAAGACCTCCTCGATGTCGCGCGCGACCTCGGCGGCGCCTGTCTTGCGACGGGCCATTATATCCGCCGCGTCATGGGGGCGCGGGGAGCAGAGCTCCGCCGCGCGCATGACGCCGCGCGGGATCAAAGCTATTTTCTTTTTTCGACGACGCGCGCGCAGCTCGACTTTTTGCGTTTCCCGCTCGGCGACATGCCGAAGGACGAGGTGCGCCGGATCGCCTCCGATCTCGGCCTTGTCGTCGCCGAAAAGCCCGACAGCCAGGACATCTGCTTTGTCCCGCAAGGCAGATACGCCGCTGTCGTCGAGCGCTTGCGGCCCGGCGCGGCCGAGCCCGGCGAGATCGTGCATGTCGATGGAACGCCGATGGGCGCGCATCCTGGGGTGATCCACTACACGGTCGGTCAACGGCGCGGGCTCGGGCTCGCGACGGGCGAGCCGCTCTTTGTGGTCAGGCTCGACGCGGCGGCGCGGCGCGTCATCGTCGGCCCGCGCGCGGCGCTGATGATCCGCCGCATCCGTCTGAAAGATGTCTCCTGGCTCGGCGACGGGGCGGGCGAGGACGCCGCGCGCGCCTGTGCGCGCATCGCCGTCAAAGTCCGCTCGACGCGCCCGCCTTCGCCGGCGCGCCTCATTTGGGACAATGGCTTTGCGGTCGAACTCGACGCGGCCGAAGAAGGGGTCGCGCCCGGACAGGCCTGCGTCTTCTACTCACCCGCGCCGGATCATGAGCGCGTCCTCGGCGGGGGCTGGATTTTGTCGGCCGAGTCAGCGCCTAACGAATAGCTCACCGGCCCTATGAAGAGAGTTCAATGACGAGAAAGCACTATAATTGTCTGAAATGCGTCGCTTATTGCTGTTCCTACGCGCATATCCCGGTGAACGGCCGTGACGTCAAGCGCCTCGCCAAGCATTTCAATGTCAGCGAGGCGGCCGCCGAAAAGCGCTTTACGAAATTCGGCGACAAGGACAGCCCCCGCGTCTTGCGTCACACGGCGGACGAGCATTTCATTACGTCTTGCATGTTTCTCGACAAGGAGACGCGGCGCTGCGGGATCTATGAAGCGCGGCCGCAGATCTGCCGCGCCTTCCCGACGCAGTCGCGCTGCGGCTATTACGACTTCCTGAAATTCGAGCGCGAAGTGC
>JBFXBB010000301.1:0-3495 GCA_050183685.1 Amphiplicatus sp. | reverse complement strand
CTTGAACCCTTGACCGGCCGGCAATTGATGACGGCCGATGCGTTTCTCGCGGCCCTTGGCGGCGCGGAAAAGCCGGCGCCCGCGATGGAGCGCGACGTCATCCTGCATGCGCTCGCAATGGCGGATATCAGCGCGAAAGAGTGAGGAGCAATGCGCGCATTTTGGCGACGCGGAAAACGACAGGCGCGATGCTATCTCATCGCCGAGACGCAAGGCGCCGCGCCCGCGCCGAAGGCGGACCCTGCGGCGACGAGCCGGCGCCGGCGCTGCGCGGCGCGCGCGCGCCGTCGCATCGTGTTGTGCGCGGCGGCTTTCGGGACCGCCTACGCCGTTCTCGCCTTGCGCCTCGCCTTTGTCTCCTTCGGCGCGCCGGCGGGGCCGCAAAGGCTCGCCGCGCCGTCGCCGCCGGACGCGCCGCGCGCCGAGATCCTCGACCGCAATGGCGTCATCCTTGCGACCAATCTGCCGGTGACGGCGCTCGAAATCGCCGGCCGCGAAGTTTGGGATCCGGCCGAGACCGCGGCCGCGCTCGCCCGCGCCTTTCCTGACATCGACCGCGCGAGCCTCGCAAAAAAGCTGCGCGAGGGGCGTTATGTCGAAGTCAAAAGCGAACTGACGCCCGCCGAGCAGGAAGCGGCCTTCGCGCTCGGCCTGCCGGGCGTGCGTTTTTCGTCGCGAACGCGGCGCTTTTATCCGCAAGGCCCGCTCGCCGCGCATGTCGTCGGCCATATGGAGCCGGGCAAGGGCGGCGTGATGGGCCTTGAGGGCGCGCTCGACAAGCGCGCCGGCGACGGCCCGCTGATCGCCGCTCTCGATATGCGCGTGCAGCAGGCGCTCGAAGACGAGCTTGACGGCGCGATCAGGGATACAAGCGCGAAGGCCGGCTGGGGCGCCGTCATGGACGCCCGGACGGGCGAGGTGATCGCGCTCGCGAGCCTTCCCGATTTCGACCCGAACGATCCCGGCGCCGCGCCGGCCGATTGGCGCCGCAATCGCGCCACCTATGACCGTTATGAGCTCGGCTCCGCCTTCAAGACGGTCACGGCGGCGGCGGCGCTCGAAGCGGGGACGGCGAATGAGTCTTCGGTCTATGATGCGCGCGGCGCCTATCGCGTCGCCGATCGGACGATCAGCGATTTTCACGGCGAGAACCGGATGCTCAGCTTTTCGGAAGTCATTCAATATTCGTCGAATATCGGCGCGGCGCGGATGGCGGCCGATCTCGGTTCCGAGCGCCAGCGCGCCGCGCTGAAGGCGCTCGGCCAATTCGAGCCCTTGCCGATCGAGCTTGCCGAAAACCGCGCGCCGCAGCTTCCCGCGCGCTGGGGCCCGGTCGAGACGGCGACGATTTCATTCGGGCACGGCATTTCGGTGACGCCCTTGCATCTTCTCGCCGCCTTCACGGCGGTGGTGAATGGCGGCCAATACCGCGCGCCGACCTTCGTTAAGACGGGCGCGCGCGACGGCGCGCAAGTTTTTTCCGCCCGCACCAGCGCCTCGATGCGGCGGGTGCTTCGGCGCGTCATCACCGACGGCACGGCCGCTTACGCCGAGGCGGAGGGGTATTTCCCGATCGGCAAGACATCGACGGCCGAAAAGCCGGCGCGCGGCGGCTATGATCGGTCGGCGCGCCTTGCGAGCTTTGTCGGCGCCTTTCCGGGCTATGAGCCGCGCTACACGGTTTTGATTTCGCTCGACGAGCCGCATCCGACCAAACAGAGCCGCGGCTATGCGACCGCCGGCTGGAACGCGGCGCCCGCTTTTTCCCGTTTCGTCTCCCGCGTCGCGCCGAGCCTCGGCGTCATGCCGGTGAGCGAGGCGACGGCGCTTGCGGGTTTTTATAACGGCTTTCAATCGGCGAGCGCCGCGCCGGCGGGAGGGGGGGAGTGAAATTGTCGGTCCTCGCGCGCCTCGCCTGCGATCCGGACCCGGAGATTTTAGGGCTGACGGCGGACAGCCGCGCGGTCAGCCCCGGCTTTCTTTTCGCCGCGCTCGCAGGCGCCAAGGCGGCCGGCGCGGATTTCATTCGCGAGGCCGAGGAGAAGGGCGCCGCCGCGATCCTCGCCGGGCCCGGCGTCATATCCCGCGCGCCGCTCATAGAAGACGACAATCCGCGTCGGCGTCTTGCGGAAATGGCGGCGCAATTCTATCCAGGCCAGCCCGAAATCATCGCCGGCGTCACCGGCACGAACGGCAAGACCTCGACGGCGCGCTTTGCGGCGCAACTCTGGCGCCTCATCGGCGAGAAATCGGCGAGCCTCGGCACGCTCGGGGCGGAAGCGGCGGGCTATTCGAAAAAATTTCAGCATACGACGCCGGATCCCGTGACCTTGCACGAAACGCTGAATGAGTTGAGCGTGAGGGCGAGCCGTCTCGCGATGGAGGTCTCAAGCCACGGCCTAGCGCAGCACCGCGTCGACGGCGTCAAATTCGCCGCCGCCGCCTTCACCAACATCACCCAGGACCATCTCGATTATCATCCGGATTTCGACGATTATTTCCGGGCGAAGCTTCGGCTTTTCACGGCGCTTCTGCCGAAAGGCGCGCCGGCGCTCGTCAACGCCGACGGCGAGGGGGCCGACCATGTCGCAACGGCCGCGGGCGTCGCCGGCCTCAAGGTTCTGACGACCGGCGCGCGCGGGCGTTTCTTGAAACTTGCGCGTGCGAGGCCGCATGAGGAAGGGCTTTGTCTCGCCGTCGAGCATGGCGGCGCCCTTTATGAGACGCGCCTGGCGCTCATCGGCGCCTTCCAGGCGGAAAACGCGCTCCTCGCCGCCGGGCTCGTCATCGCGCTCGGCGGGGAGGCCGCGCGGGTCCTGCCGCTTCTCGAAAAGCTCGAAGGCGCGCCGGGGCGGATGCAACGCGTCGCCGAGGCCGGCGCGCGCATTTACGTCGATTACGCGCATACGCCGGACGCGGTCGAGACGGCGCTCGCCGCGCTCCGCCCGCATGTTTCCGGCAAGCTTGTCGCGATCATCGGCGCGGGCGGCGATCGCGACCCAGGCAAACGGCCGCTGATGGGCGCGGCGGCCTCCTTCGGCGCGGACATCGTCATCGTCACTGACGACAATCCGCGTTCGGAGGACCCGGCGGCGATCCGGCGCGCAATTCTGGAAGGCGCGCCGGAGGCGATCGAAATCGGCGATCGCGGCGAGGCGATTGCGAAAGGCGTCGCCCTGCTCGAAGCGGGCGACGCGCTCCTCATCGCCGGCAAGGGCCATGAGACGGGGCAGATTGTCGGCGACAAGATCGTTCCCTTCGACGACAGCGACGTCGCGCGCCGCGCGGCGCAAAGGCGGGGCGCATGACGGCGGGCGTCATAACGGCGGACCTGTGGACCGCCTATGAGGCCGCCGCCGCGACAGGCGGCGCGCTGTGCGCGCGCGGCGGCGATCCCAACCGCTGGATCGCCGAGGAATGGTCGGCCGGCGGCGTTTCGATCGACACACGGACGCTCGCGCCGGGCGAAATCTTCGTCGCGCTCAAAGACGCGCG
>JBFXBB010000300.1:0-3508 GCA_050183685.1 Amphiplicatus sp. | reverse complement strand
GGCCTCGTTGAGATCAAGCGCCGCGCCGACGGGAAGCGCAGCGAGCTATCCCTCGATGCAGCGGTCAAGAAGCTCGCTGCGGATGTGACCGCGGCCCTTGCCGTCGACTAGGGCGGCGAGCCGATGCTTTCATTTGGCCAAAGGATGGAACTGGGGTAGGACGTCAGCCTTGTCGATCCTCGGTTTGAAGCTCATGGCGCGTGCATCCTCAACCGCTTCCCCGGCCTCGACGCCAGCGTTTTCCTTTTTCGAGTGGATGGTCGCCCGGCGCTATCTCGGCGCGACGAAGACAGGCAAAGGCGCCTCGCTGATCGCGATCATCGCCTTTATCGGCATCATGCTCGCCGTCGCGGTGCTCATCATCGTCATGTCGGTGATGCAGGGTTTTCGCGCCAAACTCCTTGACCAGCTTCTCGGCGTCAACGGCCATATTTTCGTGCAGTCCGCCGAGCCGATCGCCGGCTATGAGGCGCTCGCCGACAAGCTCCGCGCCATTCCGGGCGTCACCGAGGCGACGCCGTTAATTCAGGCGCCGGTCTATGCGAGCGCCGCGGATGAGACCGGCCTCATCGTCCGCGCGATGCGCAAAGAGGACCTTCTGAAAATCAACTATGTGGCGGGTCCGGAGCATGTTCTCGACGGTTCTTTCGATCGTTTCGGCGAGGGAAAGAACGGCGGCGATGAAATCGCGCTTGGCAGCCGGGTCGCCTATTCCTTGCGCGTTCGCGCCGGCGATCCGGTGACGCTGATCTCAGGCCGCGGCGCCGATACGCCCTTCGGCCCGACGCTCAGAAAGAAGACCTATCGCGTCGGGGCGATTTTCGAAGTCGGCAATTCCGAATATGACGGCTTCATCGCCTTCATGCCGCTGAAGCAGGCTCAGATTTTCTTCAATTATGGCGATAATGTTCAACAGATCGAGTTGAAGATCGCCGAACCGGACAAGGTGAAGGATTTCCGCCCGGCGCTGATCGAGGCGGCGCGCGGCTATGAAATCCGCGACTGGCAAGAGCAGAACCGGAGCTATTTCAACGCGCTTCAGGTCGAACGTTTCGCGATGCGGCTGATCTTGCTCCTGATCCTTCTCGTCGCCGGCCTCAATATTGCGACCGGCCTCATCATGATGGTGAAGGACAAGACCGGCGATATCGCGATTTTGCGGACGATGGGCGCGACCCAAGGCTCGATCATGCGGATCTTCTTTCTGTCGGGCTCATTGATCGGCGTTCTCGGCGCGATCGCCGGCCTCGCCCTCGGCGCGGCCTTCGTGTGGAATATCGATCCGATCGAGAATTTCCTTTCCTGGGTGTTCCATACCGATCTTTTCCCCGCCGAGATCTATTATTTCAATGGCGTGCCGGCTGAGATGCAGGCGGGCGAGGTCGCTTTCGTCGTTGGCGGCGCGCTTGTCATGTCCTTCCTGACGACGCTTTATCCAGCCTGGCGCGCCGCGCGCCTCGATCCCGTCGACGCGTTGCGATACGAATAGGAGGCAAGACCCATGACGATCACAGAGCAGCATTTTGGTTCTTGGCTCGCGGCCTATGGAAAGGCCTGGGAATCGCAACATGCGGCGGCCTTCATTTCGCTCTTCGCCGAGGACGCCCTCTATTATTGGACGCCGTTCGACAAGCCGAAAAAGGGCAGGGGCGAAATCGCCGCCGCCTTCGCCGCCGCGGTCGGCAGCCAGCGTGAGATCGAGTTCGGCGCGCGCATTCTCTATGTCGAGGCGCAGCTTGGCGCCGCACATTGGAGCTGCGCCTTCACGCGGCCGAAAACCGGAAAGCGCGTTCATCTCGACGGCGTCCTCGTCGTGCAGTTCAACGATGCCGGCAAAGCGCTTTCCTTCCGCGAATGGTGGCATTCGGATGAAGGATAATGTTGCGCCGCCTGTCTTGAGACTTGCGGGAATTGAGCGCTGTTACGGCGATCTTGTCGTGCTCACCCCTTCCGATTTCGAACTGGCCCGCGGCGAAACCGTCGCGGTGCTCGGTCCTTCCGGGTCAGGCAAGTCTTCTCTTCTTCATATCGCGGGGCTGCTTGAGGCGCCATCGGCGGGCGAGGTTTTCATCGACGGCGTTGCGACCTCGACCATGACGGACGCGCAAAGGACGCGTTTGCGTCGGAACACGCTCGGCTTCGTTTATCAGTTTCATCATCTGCTTCCGGAGTTTTCCGCGATCGGCAATGTCGCGCTGCCGCGCCTTATCGCCGGAAAGAAACTCGCCGCCGCGGAGGCCGAGGCCGCGAGGCTGTTGACCGCGATGGGCCTTGGCGCGCGACTGCGCCACCAGCCTGGGCAGCTTTCCGGCGGCGAGCAACAGCGCACGGCGATCGCGCGCGCCCTCGCCAACAATCCCAAAATCCTGCTCGCCGACGAGCCGACCGGCAATCTCGACCCGAAAACCTCCGACAAAGTCTTCGACGCGCTGCTCGACATGGTGCGCTCGGAGGGGCTCGCCGCCCTCATTGCGACGCATGACCAACGGCTCGCCGCGCGCATGGACCGGATCGTGGAGATCCGCGATCAGAAATTATGCGCAGTCGACAAGATGGCGGCGCTTATTTAGACAGCGGATGATGAATCTTGATCAGCGCTCCTGCGGCTGTCCTACATCTTAGGCCAAAGCACCATCTGGGTGCAGCGGAAAAGGGCGATCGTCTTGCCCGTGTCGCGATGGGTCACAGTCGCGTCCCAGAGCTGCGTTTGCCGTCCAAGATGTCGCGCCTCGGCGCGCGCGACGATGACGCCTTCGCGGGCGGTGCCTAGAAAATTCGATTTAAGCTCGATTGTCGCAAAGCCGCTCGCGCCTTCGGGAAGCGTGGAAAAACACCCATAGCCGCACATCGTATCGGCAAGGGTGATCACGCAGCCGGCGTGGAGAAAGGTGTTCGGCGCGATATGCTCTTTTCTGATCGCGATCTCGCCTTCGATCCAGCCGTCGCCTTTTGCGACAGGCACGACGCCGACGAAATTCGGGAAATAGCCTTTGGCGCGCTCGAAGAGCTGTTCGATCGTGACGTCGCGGCTTTTCAAATGGAGCCCCCTTTTTTGAAAATAGCGGCACGATAGCGGTGCGTCTCGATTGCGCAACGCCTTGACGCAGACGATAGGGCGAGGATTGCAGGCGGGCGCGTCGCCTTACATTAGATGTCGTTCCGCAGCGCATGGGCGAGCGCTTCGCGATCGAGCGCGCCGGCCGCGCCAAGCTCGTCGAGCGCGATCGAGCGGAAGGGCGCCTTTTGCTGTTCGGTCAGATTGCGGTAGGCGGGATGCTTCGTATCGGCGAGCGCTGCGCGCTGGGCGGGCGTCATTCGCTTCCAGGCGGCGCGTCGCTCCGCGCGAAAACGGGCGCGCTCGGCAGGCGCCGCCTGCGCGTAGATCTCGCTCGTATGGGATTCGATTGCGTTCGCCTGCGACTGGCGCAGCGTCTCTTCATAGAAATCGGCTGCTAGGCGGTCGATGAGGGCCCGTTCGTCCTCGGCGAGGACCTCAAAGCGCATATCG
>JBFXBB010000299.1:0-3551 GCA_050183685.1 Amphiplicatus sp. | reverse complement strand
ATCGAGAAGCACGACTCCTCGCCGCAAATCTGCGTCAGCACGCTTGGCGAGGAATTCCTCGCTTGATCCAAATATTTTGACATAGACATCCGCCGCCGCAAGCAAAGCCGAGACGCCGCGCTGAACGGCCGCATCATCGTCGATCAGAAGAACGAGACCCTTCAGATTCTTCACTGTCTTTCCCATACTGCGCCGACGGCAACCTTACGATAAAAGTGCTTCCTCCCTCAGCATTGTCCGCTGCGAGGATGCCGCCTTGATGTGCGTCAATAATCGCCTTGGCGATCGACAGGCCGACGCCTAGTCCTTCGGGCTTGGTCGAGGCGAAGGGCTCAAACAGCTGATCTTTCATTTCTGGCGGAATGCCGCAGCCATTATCCTCGACCCGGATTTCGATCATGCCGTCTTTCTTTTCGGTTGCAATCATGATCCTCTTGCTCCCGTTTGAGTGCATGGCCTCGGCGGCGTTGCGCACCAGATTGGTGATCACCTGCTGAATCTGAATGCGGTCAATCATGGCTTCGCCCACATTCGGCGCGAAGTCCGTTTCGATTTTCACGCTGTCGCCGGCGGTCCCAATCGTCGCAATGGCGGCCGCCTCGCCGACGACCTTGTTGACCTTATGCAGACTTTTTGCTGTCTCTCGCTGACGCACAAAATCTCGCATCTGGCGGATAATCGCACTGGCGCGCTGAATTTCCCCGATGGCGTCATGAAGAAGATGACCCGAGTCTTGATTCTCCTTGCCCTTCGATTTCTTAAGGGCGAGAGCTACAGCTCCGATAAGGCTCGCCGCTGCCGTTAAGGGCTGATTGAGTTCATGGGCGATTGACGTCGCCATCTCGCCCATCGCGCCGACGCGGTTCGCATGCTGGAGAAGCCGCTCGGTTTCGGCGAGATGTCGTTGCGCTTGTTCAATTTCCGTAATGTCTTCTACAAAGCCGACAAAAATATTTCTGTCGTCCTCGAACATCGTCACATGCAGCATAGCCGAAAAGCGCTCGCCATTGCGGCGAAGCGCCGTCACTTTTCTCGGCTTGCCGATGATTTTCGCTTCTCGCGTCTCCAGATATCGCCGAAGATAGCCATTATGATGCGATCGGTCTGGCTCCGGCATCAGCAGGCTGACATTCTTGCCCAGCATGTCGGCTTCCGAATAGCCAAAAACAGCTTCCGCTTGCTTGCTAAAGGCGAGGATCGCCCCTTGTGCATCTATCGTGATGAGAGCGATCGGCGAGGCGTCAATGATCGATCGCAAGAACCGCCGGCTGTCAGAAAGCTCTCTTTGCCGTTGTTCGATCTCGGTAACATCGACGCCGGCTCCAACAATATAGGCCGGCCTGCCCTGCGTATCGCGCAGAACTGTGTTTGACCATTCGAGCAGCCGCTGCTCGCCGGATTTTGTTCGCCAAAGATTTCGAAAGCGCGATGGGGCGTTTCCTTCGCGCAGCTTCGCGAACACGCCGCGTACGGCGTCCGCTTCGTCCTTTGCGATCAGGAGCGCGAAGATGTCACGGCCAAGCGCCTCGGCTGCCTCATAGCCTGTCAGTCTTTCGCAGGCCCGATTGAAATGCGCGATTTTGCCGTCCAAGTCGAGAATGACGATCGGCGCGTCAAGGATCTGAAGCAGCTCGTGAGCCGCCCTATTGTCAAGCTTTATGTCCGTTTCATCAGCCATGCTCATGATATTCTTGGTGAATAAAGATTCCTGCCCTTTCCTCAAAGGAGCCCCAATACTCAACCATGCCGGTGGTTATCGAGCAATATTTAGTGACTTGCCCCGGCTCAAGCCGGCGTCTCGCGCCTATTTCAACGGCGGCTGCCGCCCGCGGCTCGCTCCTAATGAGCTGCATTGGCCCGCCTTGAGCGGCAACAGATCGGCACGCCGGTTGATGCAGGTCAATGCCTCACCCGCCTGTTCGCGGACACTGGCGTCAACCGGACGGCGCTCCCCGCCCCTTTCCGCCCCTTGAGAAGCGCCGCCCGGGGCCAGCTGAGCCTTCGCGCCGCCCTTGAAGGCCCGCTGGCCGCCCATCGGAGCATGTGAAAGGAGAATCTCCATGAAAGTGAAGCAGGCGATGCATAAAGGCATCGAGTCCCGCGAGCCGTCGACGCCGATCGCACAGCTCGCCAAGCTGATGAAAACCGAAGACATCGGGGCCGTTCCCATAACCGAAAATGGCAAGTTTGTCGGCATGGTGACCGATCGCGACATCGCGGTCAGAGCCGTCGCGGACGGGCGCGACATTTCGAAGGTCATCGCCCGTGACGTCATGTCGTCCGGGCTTACTTGCTGCAACGAAGACGAGGATGTCGACGAAGCAGTGCGCGTCATGGAAAAGAAGAAAATTCGTCGCCTGCCTGTGACCAATGCGCAAAAGCAGCTTGTCGGCATGTTGAGCCTCGGAGACGTCTCTCATTCAGCAAAGCAGAATGTCTCAGGCGAGCTCGTCAAGGCCGTATCGGCACATCACTGAAGGATTTGACGCCGATCAATTCGACAACGTCGACGTCGCAGTAAGAAGAACCGCCTTGTCAAATCGGGAGATGATCATGAACAAAGCATTGGCGAAGCAGGCCGCAAGGGAATCGCGTAGCTGGCACGATCCCTTCGATTCCTTCTATGAAGACATGGACCGTTTCTTTTCAACGCAATTGAAGCGGTTTCCTCACATAGGATTCCGGGGCGACGGCGAAGGCCGCCTGCTCGCCAATCTCGACATCGGCGAGACGGGCGACGAAATCGTCGTCGAGCTCGACGCGCCGGGCGTCAAGCGCGAGGACATCGACATCACGCTCACGGACAGCGCGCTTCGAATCAAGGGAAAGCGAGAGTCCCGCAAGGAGGAAAAGAGCAAGAGCGTCCACAGAATCGAACGCGAATATGGCGAGTTCGAGCGGCGGGTCGCTCTTCCCTGCGAAGTCGACGCCGACAAGATCGACGCCGCGCTCAAGGACGGCGTCCTCACAATCAAATTGCCGAAATCCGCCAAGGCGAAGGAGCAAGAGCGCAAGATCGAGGTCCACGCCTGAAGCGGATCCCCGCCCGCCTTCGCGAGCCCCCCTTGACGAAGGCGCCGCAGGGGCGGCCCGTGCGGTTGGGGGCGCACGGGTCGTCTCGTCGCGTCCGCTCCAAGACTTTCAGCCGACCGCTTTTATTTGAGACCGAACCGATAATGCACGAGAAGTTCCGCCGACCTATCGCCTACAGGCCGAACGGATAGATATCGGGCGCGCCCTCAGGCGGCGCGCCGGCAAGCGGCGTGACAGGCGTTGTTTCCTCGAACCAGACAAGCGCATCGAACTGGCGTGCAAGATGCGCATCGAAATAATGACTCCAGCGCTCGGTTTCGGGCCGGTAGATCACGCCGATCGCGCGCTCAAGGCGGCGCGCGGACAAAGCGGCCGCCAGTTCAGGATCGCCGCGCCAGGTCGCAAGCGCGCGAGGGCCCGCCGCCTTCAGAAATATCCGCTCCCAACTGTCGGACCGGGACGGGATAATCGTCTTAACGCGCGGAGGGCCGCCCCAGTCGTCGGCCGCCATCACCGAA
>JBFXBB010000298.1:0-3574 GCA_050183685.1 Amphiplicatus sp. | reverse complement strand
GCCCGGCCTAGATGGTGTGGCAGCGCGCTACTTCCTGTGCGGCGTTGACCGCATTCCTGGTGGTCTATTACCTCTATGACGACTCGCTCGTCGCTGCGATATTCGCAGGCGCCGCCTTTAGCGCGACGAGCGTTGGCGTGACGACCGCGGTCTGGCGCGACGCTGGCGCGCTTAACAAGCCGTCAGGCGCGCTCCTTGTTGACGTCGCCGAGCTAGACGACATTTCTGCGATTGTGATGATCGGCGTTCTCTTTGCGCTCGCGCCTCTGCTCGACACCGAAGCCAGGGCGCCTCTGGCCTCTCTGATCGCGCGCGAAGCGGGCCTTGCGGTTCTAAAGCTTTTACTCTTTGCGATCGCCTGCATAATTTTCTCCCGCGTGTTTGAAAAAAAATTGACAATGCATTTTGCCCGGCTTGACCCCCAATATGGGGCGACATTTCTCGCGGCCGGAGCCGCCTTCGCACTATCCGCGATGGCGGATTTCATGGGATTGTCTGTCGCAATAGGCGCAATGTTCGCCGGCCTTACCTTCAGCCGCGATCCGGCCGAGCGGACGATCGACCAGTCTTTCGCCCCGATTTATGACATGTTCGCGCCATTCTTCTTTGTCGGCATTGGGATGAGCGTTGACATATCGACGCTTGCGGGCGCGGCCGGCATGGCGCTCGTTCTTTTTGCCGCCGCGATTCTTGGCAAGCTTGTCGGCGTCGGCGCGCCCGCCTTGCGTTTCGTGCCGGCGCGCGGCGCTCTTTTGCTCGGAGCCAGCATGATTCCGCGGGCCGAAGTCGCCCTGCTCGTCATGGGCTACGGCCTCGGCCTTGGACCCTCGGTTATATCACAGGAACTTTACAACGCGGTCGTGCTGACAAGTCTTGCGAGCTGTATAGCCAGCCCGATCATAGTGCGCCGCCTTCTTCAAACGCGCCCGTCCTCGCAAGAAGAGGCCTTATCGTGAGCGTCGCTGCGCCAATCCTCGCCGGAGTCAGCGGTTTCCTCGGCGGCGTCCTTTATTTTCATACGCTTTGGCGCTCGACGCGCCGCTATGTCGCGGCGCATGGGATGGCGCGTCAGCTGGCCATTCATGCCGGACTCCGACTCGCCGCAATTATAAGCGTCGTCGGCGTTAGTTTCGCGCTTGGAGCCGGCGCTCTCGAAATCGGCGCCGCGTTGTTCGGCTTCCTTTTGGCGCGACAAGCGGCGACCGGCCGGGCGCGCGGACAGCGCGGAAAAGACCGCATATCCATCGCGCGGGAAGGCCAGCAGCGTGCGCATTAGTCCGGATCAATGGGTTTTTTGGTCGTTCGGTCCTTTGGAGCTGAACGCAACAATCATATTCACATGGACGATCATGGCGCTGCTTGGAGTCGGCTCTTGGCTGGCGACGCGCCGCATATCGGATAGAGAGGAAATTTCAACGTTTCAGAATCTGCTTGAGGTTCTTGTGGGGGGCCTTGCCGAACAGATCAGGGACGTAAGCCGGCAGGAGCCCGGCCGCTATCTGCCCTTTGTTGGAACGCTGTTTGTATTCATAGCGACTTCGAACCTTCTCTCCGTCATTCCCGGCTATATGGCGCCTACGGCCTCATTGTCGACGACAACGGCTTTGGCGTTTTGCGTTTTTGTCGCGGTCCCGCTCTACGGCATGGCGTCCCGCGGGATTGCCGGCTATTTGAAATTGTATCTTCACCCAACACCCTTCATGCTGCCCTTCACCGCGATCAGCGAAATCTCGCGCACGATCGCGCTTGCGGTGCGTCTCTATGGAAACGCCATGAGCAGTGCAATGATCGTCGGCATTTTGATCAGCATCACGCCGTTCCTCTTTCCGATCGTGATGCAGCTTCTCGGGCTGCTCACAGGACTTATTCAAGCTTACATCTTCGCAGTCCTCGCAATGGTTTACATTGCATCCTCGACGCGCGCCCAAAACCAGAGCGTCGCGCCCGAAACCCAACCTAAACAGGAGCGCTAAATGGATTCCGCAGCACTCATCGGAGCCGCATCCGTCGTAACGGCAGGGCTGACGATCGCGATCGGCTCAATCGGTCCGGCGATCGGCGAGGCGCGCGCGGCCTCCCAAGCGCTTTCGGCGATCGCGCAGCAGCCGGATGAGGCGAACACCATCACGCGGACTCTGTTCGTCAGCCTCGCTATGATCGAATCGACCGCGATTTACTGCTTCGTGGTGTCGATGATCCTGATTTTCGCCAATCCGTTTTGGAGCGCCGTCCGAGAACAGGCGGCGGGAGGATGATGCGATGGAGATCAATTGGGTCACCGTCGCGGCCCAAATCATCAATTTTCTAGTTCTTGTCTGGCTTCTTCGAAAATTTCTCTACGGCCCAATTACGAAAGCCATGAAGACACGGGAAGAGCTGATAAAAAAGCGCCTTCTCGACGCTGAAACGGCGAAACAAGAGGCCGACGAGACACGGCAAAGTCTCGAAGCCGCCAAAAGCGCGCTTGAGGCGGCGAAGGAGAAGTTCATCACCGGGGCGCGCCAAGAGGCCGACGACCTCAGACGCTCGCTTGAGAAACAGGCGCGCGAAGACACAGATGCGATGCGCCAAGCCTGGGCCAAACAGCTCGGCGCTGACCAGGAGGAATTCCTTTCCGATATCCGAAGACGCGCTGCGAGGGAATTCTTCCTGCTGAGCCGCGAGGCGTTAAAGGCGGTCGCCGACGAAAGTATAGACGGACGCATCGTCGCGGCGTTCGTAAATACGCTAGAAGATTTGCCGGCTGACTCTTTGGCGAGACTGAAGGACGCCGTTCGTCGATCGGACGCAGAAGTCAAGATCGAATCGGCGTTCCCCATTTCCGTCGAACAACGGCAGACGATCAGCCGAAGCGTCGGCGATGCGTTGGGCGGAAATTTCGACGTCGCGTTCGCCGATGCGGATGACCTCGTCGCCGGCGTGCGTTTGAGCGTCGACAGCCAGACCGTGGAGTGGAGCATTAATGCCTATCTCGATCAATTTGAGGAGCGCGTCTCGGCGGCATTGTTGTCCGCGCTTCCTTCGGAAGCAAGGCGCGCCGCAGAATGACGGGGCCAATCAACAGATCCTTGGCGAACGCGCCGCAAGCGCTGTTTGACGAGTTCGCCGAAATTCGGCGCGCAATAAAGCCGCAACCCGTCTTGGCGGAGATCGGACGGGTGACGCAAGTTGGGGAGGGAGTCGCCCATGTTACAGGGTTTTCCGAACTTCTTGTCGACGAGTTGCTGGCGATGCCAGGGGGGCTGATGGGAATCGCCTCGACCATCCGCAAGGAGAGCGTTGGCGCGGTGCTTCTCGGCGACAGCGAGAGATTGAAGGCGGGGGCGCAAGCGCGGCGCACCAAGCGCGTCGTTGACGCGCCTGTCGGGGAAGGCCTTCTCGGCCGGATTGTCGACGGCCTCGGCCGACCGATTGACGGCGGCGGCCCGATCCGCGAGGCGGCGCGCGGGCCGCTCGAGCGACCGGCGCCGGCGAGCATGGATCGCGCGCCAGTCACAACGCCCCATCAGACTGGCGTCAAGTCTGTCGACGCCGCCAACCCGATCGGGCGAGGACAGCGCGAGCATATTGTGGG
>JBFXBB010000297.1:0-3582 GCA_050183685.1 Amphiplicatus sp. | reverse complement strand
GGCCGATCTGACGGGGGGCGCCGAAAGCGCGCCCGCCGCCGCTTCCGTCATTGCGGCCCGAGCTTACAATGTCGCAGACGCCCGTTTCGGCGTGAAGCTCGCCAACGCCGCAGGCGTTTCGGTGATGACGGTCGAGCATCTGATGGCGGCCTTTGCGCTGTGTGAGGTCGACAACGCCCTTGTCGAGGTGCATGGTCCGGAAATTCCGGCTTTTGATGGGTCGGCCATGTCGATTGTCGACCTTATCAAGCGCGCCGGGGTGACGCGGCTTGCTGCGCGGCGCGAGGTGATCGAAGCGCGCGCGGTCGTCAGAGTCGAAGATGGCGATCGTTTTATCGAGCTTAGCCCGGCGGCGGAACGCCTCGTCGAGGTGACGATCGATTTTCCGGACGCCTTGATCGGCCGCCAGTCGGTCGCCTTTTCGCTCGACAATGGCGAGTGTCCGCGCGAGCGCCTCGCATCGGCGCGCACCTTCTGCCGTTTGAACGACGTCGAGACGCTGCGCGCGGCGGGCTTCAGCCGCGGCGGCTCGCTCGACAACGCGCTCGTCGTCGATGGCGCGCGCCTGCTCAATCCGGCGGGGCTGCGCGATCCGCAGGAATTTGTTTTGCATAAGGCGCTTGATCTTATCGGCGATCTCTTTCTTCTCGGCGCGCCGCTCTAGGGCCGTATCCGCGCCTATATGCCGGGGCACGACCTCAATACGCGATTTGCCCGGCGCATCGCCGCCGACCTTGCCGCGGTCGCGCGCCGCGCCGCGCCTGCCGAGGCCGAGGCGGCGCGGCTTTCGGCCTAAAGCGAGCGATGCTCCGGGCGCTATTTCCAATTTAGCGAAAACTCCGTTACAAGACCGCTCGGGGGCATTGGCTTTCTGGTGGGAACTGGGCGTCACCGCATGCGGCTGTTTTCTCTCTTTTCTATTGTCGTCAAGATTTTGATCGTCGCTTCGGCGGCGCTTGTCGTCGCCTGCGGGTCGAGCGGCAAGAAGAAATTCGCCTATGTCGAACGGCCGGTCGAAATCCTCTATCAGGACGCCGCCGACAAGCTTGAGAAAAAGCGGTATGAGGAGGCGATCGCCCTCTTCGAAGAAGTCGAGCGTCAGCATCCCTATTCCTCATGGGCGCGCCGCGCGATGCTGATGAAGGCCTTCGCGCGTTATCGCAAGAACGACTATGAGGAGGCGATCGAGGCGCTCGACCAGTTCATCACGCTTCATCCGGGCAATAAGGATGCGCCTTACGCCTATTACCTCAAGGCGATGTGCTTTTACGAACGCATCACGGATGTCGGCCGCGATCAGGAGAATACGAACAACGCCGTGACGGCGCTGAATGACGTCGTTCGCCGCTATCCGAATACGGAATATGCGCGTGACGCGCGGTTGAAGCTCGATCTTACCTATGACCATCTCGCCGGCAAGGAAATGTATATCGGGCGCTACTACCTCAAGGACAACAAGCAGATCGCGGCGATCAACCGCTTCAAATATGTGATCGACCACTATCAGACGACGACGCATGCGCAAGAAGCGCTGCACCGCCTCGTTGAGACCTATCTCGAACTCGGCCTAGTCGAGGAGGCTCGCTCGGCGGCGGCCGTGCTTGGCGCGAACTATCCAGGCTCGCCCTGGTATGAGGATTCCTATCGGCTCTTTGAGAAGCGCGGGCTGATCGACAAGAGCGGCCGCGCGGCGCCGTTGAAGAAGAAAGCGCCCGACGCCGAAGCGGCAAAAGACAAAGAGCCAAAGAAATCGCGCGCGATCCGCGAACTCGCCCCGGCGACCGATATCGGGCCCGACGTCGGCGACATCTCAAACTAGGGCTTGTTGAGAGGGCCCCTTTCATTGTTGTTCCAGGGCCGGCCGAAGGCCGGAATCTGGAAGCGGGCCTGGCGGGCTGGATTCCGGGTTCGATGCTTCCTCGGTCTTTCCGAATCCTGTAAGCCTAGGCGCGCCGCCACAAAGAGGCTGGCGCCGTCATGCTCGCCGCGCTGCACATCCAGAATTTCGTTCTGATCGACCAATTGTCGCTGCCGGCCGGGCCCGGCCTCACCGCGCTGACCGGCGAGACCGGCGCGGGCAAGTCGATCCTTCTCGACGCGCTTGGCCTTGCCGTCGGGGCGCGCGCCGAGCGCGGCGCCGTGCGCGCCGGGGCGAAAGAGGGCGCGCTCGCGGCGACTTTCGAAGCCGGCGCCGATCATCCGGTCTGGCCGCTGCTTGAGGCGAACGGGCTCGCCGCGGAGGAAAAAGAGATCATCCTGCGCCGCGTCATCGCGGGCGACGGGCGCGGGCGCGCCTTCGTCAATGACCGTCCGGTGTCGATCGCGCTGCTGCGCGAGATCGGCGAGGCGTTGCTTGAAATTCATGGACAGCATGACGGGCGCGGCTTCCTTGCTGCGAGCGCGCATCGCGACATGCTCGACGAGTTTGGCGGCCTTCTCGGCGACTGCGAAACGCTCGGCGCGCTTTGGCGCGATTGGAAGGCGGCCTCGGCGGCGCTCGACGAACGCCGCGCCGGCCGCGAGAGAGCGCGCGCGGAGGCCGATTATCTCCGCCATGTCGCGGCCGAGCTTCGTGCTCTTCGTCCGGAAGCGGATGAGGAGGCCGCGCTCGCCGCCCGCCGCGCCGCGCTGCAAGCGGCCGAGAAGATCACGGAAGATCTCGCCGAGGCGGCGTTGCTCCTGTCGGAGGACGGACTCGAAGGAAAGCTCGCGGGCGCCGCGCGCCGGCTCGCGCGCGCCTCGTCGAAATTTCCGGGAACGGATAATCCGCTGTCCCCGGCGATCGACCGCGTCGAGGCGGCGCTTTCCGAGATGATGGAGGCGCGGGCCGCGGTCGAAGACGCCGCCGCCCGTCTCGGCGCCGACCCCGAAGCCCTCGAAAAGGCGGAGGAGCGGCTCTTTGCGCTCCGCGCCGCGGCGCGAAAGCATGGCGTTGCGGTCGACGCGCTCCCGGATTTCCTGGCGCAGGCGGAAGCCGCGCTCGCCGATCTTGAAACGGGCGAGCGGGGCTTTGAGGCGCTCGAAAAATCCGCATCGGCCGCGCGCGCGGCCTATGACAAGGCGGCGCTGAAGCTTTCGACGGCGCGCCATGCGGCCGCGCGCGCGCTCGACAAGGCCGTCGCCGCCGAACTTCAGCCCTTAAAACTCGGCAAGGCGGTTTTCCGCACCGAGGTGAGAACCGATCCCGATCGTCCGATGACGGAGGGGATAGACCAGGTCGAATTCATGGTCGCGACCAATCCCGGCGCGCCGGCGGGTCCTTTGAAGACGATCGCCTCGGGCGGCGAACTTTCCCGCTTCGTTCTTGCGATGAAGGCGGCGCTCGCCGTGAAGGAGAATCGCACGGTCATCATTTTCGACGAGGTCGACGCCGGGGTCGGCGGCGCCGTCGCCGATGCGGTCGGCGAGCGTCTTGCGCGCCTTGCGAGGGATGCACAAGTGCTCGTCGTCACGCACAGCCCCCAGGTCGCCGCCCGCGCCGACGCGCATTGGCGCATCGAGAAAATCCAAGGGACCAAAGAAACGAGAACGACGGTCGACATTCTCGGCGGCGAAGGGCGCATCGAGGAAATCGCGCGCATG
>JBFXBB010000296.1:0-3608 GCA_050183685.1 Amphiplicatus sp. | reverse complement strand
CAGATCACATGATTGAGCGAGATGCAGGTCGTGTGACGATAGCCCTTATAGCCGATGCAGGCGGGCAGGGCGCCGTTATCCATGACGAATTCGAAAGCGCGTCGGTCAAGATCGGCGCTTGCAACGCCCGGCTGGACGAGTGGGGCGAGCATGTCGAGGCATTCGGCGGCGAGACGGCCGGCTTTGCGCATCCCCTCGAATGCAGCCGCGTCATGCAGCTTGATGTCGCTTGTGCGGGCAAGCGTCGTTTCGTCGGTTTCGGCGTCGAACATCGTTGAAATCTTTCGGCTTCGAGGGCCGGGGCGCGCCCGGCGCCGGCGGAGCGTAACATCGCAATCATCGCGCCCGGTTTCAATGCCCGGCAGGGCTCGCTGTGCGGGCGAGTTTGGGGAAATTTTGACCTATGCGGGCAATGCGTTAGGCTTGCCTCCGGGGTTTGCAGGAGGGGGGCGGACATGGCGTTCATCCGTCGATTTTTCATCGGGGCGACCGTTTGCATTGCGGGGTTCGGGGCGATTTTGCTCGGAATTGAACGGATGCCGGACGCCGATCGCGCCGCGCCCCGCGACGAAACGCAGGAAGCGCCGGCGGCGAGCCCGGCGCCGCCTGAGATCGCGTCCGCGATCGATGCCAAACCGGCCGACCGCGCGCCCGCCGGCGATTCCGATCTCGGCCATCCCGCGAATGCGGGTCTAAAAGTGAACGACGCCGGACTCGCCATCATCAAGGAGAGCGAGGGACTGCGCCTCGACGCCTATGAGGCGGGCGGACGCTGGTATATCGGCTATGGCCATTCGGGGGCGACGCCGGGTCAGACAATCAGCGAAGCGCAAGCCGACGGGCTCTTGCGCGAGGATGTGCGCGGCGCCGAAGACGGCGTCAGGCGTCTCGTGACGGTCGCCGTCAATCGGAACGAATTCTCGGCGATGGTCTCGCTTTGCTATAATCTCGGCGTCGGCGGCTTTGAGCGCTCGCGCGTCCTCGCGCGGATCAACGACGGCGACCGCGAGGGCGCGGCGGACGCCTTTCTCACCCATAACAGGGCCGGCGGGCAGGTCGTCGAGCATCTCACCGAGCGGCGCGAGAAGGAGCGCGCGCTGTTTTTGACGCCGGCTTAGACGGCCCGCGCGGATGATTGGGGCGTCGCCGTTTCGTCTTGCGCGATCTCGAATACGGTCGGCGCGGCGCCTTTCGGCACGGGCGTGAAGGGCGTCTTTGCTTCCTCGGGGAGCGGCGCGCGGGTCAGGACGCGGTAGAGGCAAACGACTGCGAACATCGCGTAGATCGCGGCTATATAGGCGAAGAGGGCGGCGGCCCCGAAATAGGCTATCACGAAGCCGCCGGCCGTCGCGCCGATGATCGAGCCAAGGCCGTGCAGGAGCAAAAGCCCGCCATTCGTTGCGACCGCGCTGTCGGGGTCGGCATGGTCATTCGCATGGGCGGCGCACAGGCCGAACATCGGGAGCATGAAGGCGCCGACCAGCGCGCCGAACAAGACGAGCAAGCGCAGCGAGTCGCCGCCAAATTCAGTGAGCGCGAGCGCCGAGGCGCTCGCGCCGACGCTCGCGCCGATCATCACCTTGCGCCGGTCGACGCGGTCGGAGAGCAGGCCCAGCGGCCATTGCAGAACCGCCGCGCCCATGATGGCGGCGCTGATGAAGGCGGCGACGGCGCCTTTGTCATAGCCGAGGCCCAACACATAGACAGGACCGAGCGACCAAAAGGCGCCGTTGGCGAGCGCCGCCAAGGGCGCGCCGATCGCTGCGACCGGCGAGACGGCGAAAAGCCGCGGAATATCGAGCCGCGCCGTCGGGATCGGCTTCGGCGCGGCGCTTTTCGTCAGCGCGATCGGCACGAGGGCGAGCGAGATCAGGATCGAGATGACGGCGAAAAGCTCAAAACCCATCGGATCGGCGATGGTGAGGAGCCAATTTCCGATGGTCAGCGCGATGAGATCGACGATCCGGTAGATCGACAGGATGCGTCCGCGATCGGCGTTGGTCGCGCGTTCGTTGATCCAGCTTTCGATCACCATGACGAGCCCGGCGAAACAAAAGCCGGAGATCGCGCGCAGCGCCGCCCAGGCCGCGACATTGACAACGAGCGCATGGGCGAGCGCGACCGCCGATGCAATGGAGGCGAGCGCGAGATAGGTCCGGATATGTCCGACTGAATGGATGAAGGCGGGATTGATCCGGCAGCCGGCGACGAAGCCGGCGAAATAGGCCGCCATCAAGACGCCAATCAGCGAGGTTGGAAAGGATTCGAGCGTCGCGCGCACCGGGATGAGCGTGAATTGCAGCCCGTTCCCGGCGATGAGAATCGCGGTGGCGAGAAGGAGCGCGGCGATGGCGGAGACGGCGCGGAGCATTTGGCTTCGGGACCGGGAAACGATTCTGGGCCCGATACGCCGCGTCAAGCGCGCCGGCAAGACAAGCCGCGCCTAAATTTCGCGACAGGGCGCGCCGAGCTAGTCTCCGCGGCTCGCCACGGTGCGGCGCGCCGGGCCGTAAAGGACCTCGGCGCCGGCGACGTCGCCCGGCTGAAGGCCCGAAAAATCCTCGCGATAAGTGAAGGACATCAGCGCCCCGTGGGGGCCCGGATGGTCAAGGCCGAGCGCGTGGCCGATTTCATGGGCGAGGGTGTAGCGCAGGTCCTGCGCCTTGGGGTCGGCGCCGAAGCCGATCTTCCAGGCCTGTTTCGTGCTGAGGCAGACAAGCCCGCGGGAGATGACGCCGACAGGCCCGTCCTCGGGGCCGGCGAGCACATCGGCGTGCGCCGAACCGCGTGGCGCGTCATCGGCGCCGATCAGGATATTGGCGGCGGCGGGGTCGTCGATCTTGCGGAAGGCGACATTGGCCGCCGCCTCCCAAAGAGCGAAGGCGGCGGCCGTTTCCACCGCGAGCGTCGCCTCGTCAATGCCGGAGGCCGCCACGACCGGCGGCGCCGGCGTCATGCGGCGGCAGTTGCGCGCATTGTCGAAGCTCGTTTCCGTTGTGAGAAAAGCATAGGTGATCTCAGCGCCGACGCCGAATTCCGGCCCGCCCCATTTCACCGGCCGATCATCGAGTCGCAGAAGGCGATAATCGCTCTCCGCGCCTGCCGTGAGGCCCGTCGCGATCGTAAAGGCGCCGAACAGCGTTGAGACGAAAAGCAGCGGGGCAAAACGGATACGCAACAAACGAAACGGCAATTTTTTCTCCACGAACCGCCTTTCGCCGGAAAACATTACAGGCCGATAATATTACGAAAATGTCATTCGTCAATGGCGCGACGGAAATTCGCCCGAGATTTTCAAGAGATTTTCGAGGGTTAACGCCGGAACGCCGGCGCGTCCCCGAGGCGGGAACTATCCGGACTTCGCGCTTGTTTCAAAAAACTCCAAGAAGCGTCTCATTTAGACTGTATACGGATTAATAACGCCGAAAGAGATTCGCTCGAATTTTCGAATCACTGATCTTGAGAAGAGTTAATGCGTTCATTGCAATTAAAGGTAACTCTGTACGAAGCTTAAGTCGACCGGGCGCGTCGCGTCCCTATATTTCTCCTTGCACCCCGCAATTTGGAAATCGGGATGATAAGGAGACTCACCATGATGAAATCGTTAA
>JBFXBB010000295.1:0-3610 GCA_050183685.1 Amphiplicatus sp. | reverse complement strand
CCTTCGTGACGCCTCGCTTCGCGAGGCTCCTCAGGATGAGGCAATCCCTGTTGCAACAAACACGGGCCTCATCCTGAGGAGCGGCCCGCAAGGGCCGCGTCACGAAGGATGGGCGGCAAGGCGCCGATTCAGATTTGCCGCCGCGCGCCTTAAAATCCCGTTTCGAATGTCTTCGGCGCGGGATCGATCACTTTAATGCCGCCGGGCTGGATTTCGAGAATGGCGAGGCCGCGCTCGACGGAGCCGTCCTTCTTGAAACGGAAAAGCCCGTCGGCGCCGAAATAGCCGTTCGGGTCCGTGATGGCGCTGTCGTCGAACCGCCCGCGCCGCCGCGGCGCCTTGGCGAGAAGCGCGGCGAGGAGCGTTGCGTCATAGCTCAACGAGGCGAGCCGCGGCGGCGCGGCGCCGAACACGGACGAAAAGCGCGCCTCGAAATTCCTGGCGATCTCGGGGTCGGGCCCGGCGAACCATCCGCCCTTGAGCGCCGGTTCGCGGGTGAGGCGCGGATTGTTCCAGGCCGAAATGCCGAGCAGCTTAATCTGCGTGATGTCGACATTGTAATAAGGAAGAAGCGGCGCAAGAGCGCGCAAAAGCGTGCCCTGCTCCGGCATCAACACCGCCTGATAGCCGCGCACATAGCCGGCGTCGGCGGCGGGATCGGCGGGCGCGTTCGGATTGGCGCCGTGGCGCAACGCCTCCGGCACGACGTCCTTTGAATATTGCGCGAGGCGCTTTGCCGGCGCGAGCATTTTGTCCGGGTCCTGCTCATAGCGTTCGCTGTGGACGAGGACGCCGCCGCGCAGGAAGACTTCCTGCGTAAACGCGTTCGAGACGCGCTCGCCGAAATTCGTCGCCGGCGCGATCAGCCCGAAGCGGGAATAGCCATTAAGCACCGCATAGTCGGTGACGCGCGCGATTTCGATTTCCGGCGGAAAGCTCAGGAGATAAACGCCCTCCCCGCCGCTCGTCAGATCCGAGGAAAAGGCGATGACGGGCGTGTCCGCGGCGCGCGCGACCTCGGCGACGGCGACGACCTCCTCGGCGAAAAGCGGCCCGAGCAGAATCTCCGCGCCGTCGGCGAGCGCGGAGCGCGCGGCGGCGGCGGCGTCCGCGGCCGCGCCCTTCGTGTCTTTCGGAATGAGCAGGAATTTGCCGTCGCCCGCTTCGAAGGCGGCGAGCTGGGCCGCGTCGAACATCGCCGAGGCGACGCGCTGGACGGCGTCCTGCGGCGCGGAGAAGGGAAGCAGGAGGCCGATCCGCACCGGCTCCTCGCCGTCAAGATGAAACGGGTGAATGAAGCCGCGCCGGTCATAGCGCTGCCTTTCCTCATCGAGCGGTTGCGGCGCGGATCTGTCGATGGCGGCTTCGTCGGGACGCGCGATTTCGACCCCGCGCGGGGCCGGGCCGCTCGACGCGCAAGAGACGAGGAAAAGAGCCGCGAGGACGGGCGCGAACATGCCGGCGCTCTTTGCGAATAGACGTTTCTTCAACACGGTCGCCCCCGATCCAGGTTGTAGGCGGTAGGTTGTAGGTTGTAGGAAATCGCTTGTCCAACATGAAGGGCGACCGCCCGCAACCTGCGACCCGCAACCTCTCACCTATGGCGCTCGAACCAGGCCTTTATGTGGCGGCGACCCCGATCGGGAATTTAAAAGACGTAACGTTTCGCGTCGTCGAGACGCTGAAAGAAGCCGACGTCATCCTCTGCGAGGACACGCGCCAGACCGCAAAGCTCTGTTCGGCCTATGGGATCAGGACGCCGCGTATCGCCTATCACGACCATAATGCGGCGCGCGCGCGTCCTGAAATCCTGGAGCGGCTCAAAGCCGGCGCGCGCGTCGCGCTTGTCTCGGACGCCGGAACGCCCCTCATCGCCGATCCCGGCTACAAGCTCGTCAGCGCGGCGCGCGCCCTTGGGATCAAGGTCGTTCCGCTTCCCGGCGCCTCGGCGCTCACCGCGGCGATGAGCGCGTCCGGCGCGCCGACGGACCGGTTTCTTTTCGCCGGATTTCCGCCGGCGAAGGCGCGCGCCCGCGCCCGTTTCCTCGAAGCGCTCGCCGGCGTCGATGCGAGCCTCGTTTTTTATGAAACGGCGCCGCGGCTCCCTGAAAGCCTTGCGGCGATGGCGGCGGCCTTCGGCGCGCGGCGCGCCGTCGTCGCGCGCGAGCTGACGAAGCTGCATGAGGAATTCGTCGAAGGCGATTTGCCGGCGCTCGCGGCGGCCTATGCGGGCGCGGCCCCGAAGGGCGAGATCGTCATCGTCATTCATCCGCCTCAGGAGGAAAAGGCCGAACCCGCCGATATCGAGGCGTTTCTCGACCGCGCGCTCCTCGAAATGTCGGTGAGGGACGCGGCCGAGGCGGCCGCCTCGGCGCTCGGCGCGTCGAAGAAGGACGCCTATCAAATGGCGCTGCGCAAGAAAGGCGAAGGCTGATGGGCTCGCTCGACATCCGTCTTTCCCGCGAGGCCGCCGAGCGGCGCGGCCGGCGCGCCGAATGGCTTGCCGCCTTGGCGCTGACGGCCCGAGGTTTCCGCATCCTCGCGCGGCGCTTCCGGGCGGCGGGCGGCGAGATCGACCTCGTCGCCTTAAGGGGCCGCCTTCTCGTTTTCGCCGAGGCGAAGGCCCGCGCGCGCCTCGACGAAGCCGTCTTCGCGGTCACGACGACGACGCGCCGCCGCATCGAGGCGGCGGGGCGGGTCTTCCTTGCGCGCCATCCCGGCCTTGCGCCCGAGGCGGTTCGCTACGACATCGTCGCGGTCGCGGGCTGGCGCATCCGCCATGTGCCGGACGCCTGGCGGGAAGGGGATTGGTGAAGAAAAGCGGCGGGCAGTAGGCAGAACGCCCATTTCTCTCTATTGCCTAGCGCTCGTCGTCCGCCGCCTTCGAGACCGAAGATGCCCCTTAAAATCGCCATCCAGATGGACCCGATCGAGTCCGTTCTCGTCAATGCCGATACGAGCTTCGACCTTGCGCTCGAAGCGCATGCGCGCGGCCATGAGATCTGGATCTATCAGCCGGGCGCGCTCCAGCTCTATGACGGCGTCCGCGCGCGGGCGCGAAAAGCGATGAGCCTGAAGCGCGAGCAAGGCGCGCATGCGCAGATGGCGGCGCCCGAATTGCTCGATCTTAAAAGCGTCGACGTCGTGCTGGTCCGGCAGGACCCGCCCTTCAACATGGCCTATATCACGGCGGCGCAGATTCTGGAGCGGCTCGTTCCGGACGTCCTGGTGCTGAACGATCCGCGTTCGATACGCGACGCGCCGGAAAAGCTCTTCGTGACGGATTTTTCCGATTTGACGCCGCCGACGCTCATCACGCGCGACATCGCCGCGATCCGCGATTTCCGCGCCGAACAGGGCGACATCATCTTAAAGCCGCTTTACGGCAATGGCGGGGCGGGCGTCTTCCGCCTGAAGCATGACGACGCGAATTTCAACGCCTTGCTCGAATTGTTCGCGCAGGCCTTCGCCGAGCCGATCATCGCGCAGAAATATCTCCCCGCCGTCAGGAAAGGCGACAAGCGCATCATCCTTCTCGACGGCGAGGCGGTCGGCGCGATCAACCGCGTGCCCGCCGCCGGCGAGACGCGCTCGAACCTGCATGTCGGGG
>JBFXBB010000294.1:0-3627 GCA_050183685.1 Amphiplicatus sp. | reverse complement strand
CCGCAGCCCGAGATTTCCCGCGGGAAAATTACTCCGCAGCCTGACTGACTGGCTGCAGCCATTTTTCGAGATCGCACAGGGCGCGCCTGGTGAGGGCGCGCTTTCTTGCGCGGCCTTTATCCTTGGCTTTTAGGCGCTGGCCGTCTTGGCGGACGGAGGCTTCGTCGATTTCGGGGAAGAGGCCGAAATTGATGTTCATAGGCTGGAATGCGCCCTTCGCGCCGGCGCCTTCGGACAGATGCCCGCCGGTGATATGGCGCAGCAGCGCGCCGAAAGCCGTCGTCGCAGGCGGCGGCGAGATGTCGCGCCCAAGCGCCTCGGCGACCGCAAAGCGTCCGGCGAGAAGACCGACAGCCGCGCTCTCAAGATAGCCCTCGACGCCCGTGACCTGGCCAGCAAAGCGCAGAGCCGGACGCGATTTCAGGCGCAGGCGGTCATCGAGTAGGCGAGGAGAATTCAGAAAGGTGTTTCGATGAATGCCGCCGAGCCGCGCGAATTCGGCGTTTTCCAAGCCCGGTATCAGACGAAAAACGTCGCTTTGGACGGCGTATTTCAGCTTCGTTTGGAAGCCGACCATATTGTAGAGCGTGCCAAGAATGTTGTCCTGGCGCAGTTGCACGACCGCATGCGGGCGCCGGCCTGTGCGCGGATCGGTGAGGCCGACGGGTTTCATTGGCCCAAAACGCAAGGTGTCTTTTCCGCGTTCGGCCATTACTTCGATTGGCAGGCAGGCCTCGAAATAAGGCGTCGTCTTTTCCCACTCCTTGAATTCGGTTTTCTCTCCCGCAAGAAGGGCGTCGATGAACGCGGCGTATTGCGTCTCGTCGAGTGGACAGTTGATATAGTCCGCGCCATCGCCGCCCGGCCCCTTCTTGTCGTAGCGCGATTGCATCCAGGCAATTTCAAAATTGATCGAGTCGCGATAGACGATCGGGGCGATCGCGTCGAAGAACGCAAGGGCGTCCTCGCCCGTTAGCGCGTGGATAGCGCTCGCGAGCGGGGCTGAAGTCAGCGGCCCCGTCGCGACAATGACATTGCGCCATTCCGCTGGCGGAATCTCTTTGATTTCCTCACGGATGATCGCGATGCGCGGATGAGCGCGGATCGCCTCGGTGACGGCCTTCGAGAATCGCTCGCGGTCAACGGCGAGCGCGCCGCCCGCCGGCACCTGATTGGCGTCCGCTTTCGCCATAATGAGCGAATCCGCGCGGCGCATTTCCTCATGCAGGAGTCCGACGGCGTTCGTCTCGGCGTCGTCGGAGCGGAAGGAATTCGAGCAAACAAGCTCGGCGAGCAGGTTCGTCTGGTGCGCGTCGGTGAGGCGGTCCGGACGCATTTCGTGCAGAACGACCGCCGCGCCGGCCTTCGCCGCCTGCCAGGCGGCCTCGGCTCCCGCAAGGCCGCCGCCGATGATATGAATGACGTTCGTCATTCCTCGCTCTACCATCTCCGCGCGCTTCCGGCTAGGATCGCGCCTCGGGGATTGTTGGGGCAGCGGGGCGAAATCCATGCAGCTACGGGTTTTTTCCGTCGTCGGCGAGGCGCTGAATTTTGGCCTCCGGCGCATGGAAACCATCATGCGCATTGCGTGGCTCCCGGTCGCGCTCATTCTTGTCCTCGATATGACGACGTTGTTCTCGCTCTTGTCGGTCGCACTCGGGCGGCTCGTCACTTTTTCGGATGCGGCGACTTATGTGCAAGCGCAAAATGCGCTGCCGAAGCTGTGGTCGCTTGGCGTTGAGGCTAATCCTGTTGGAATGGGCCTCGTTCTTGCTGCGAGCTACGCGGTGCAGGCGATCCTCATTGCGTCCTTCATGGCGCCGTTGATCCGTCTGTCCGGGCTTGCGGAGCATCCCTCCTCGGGCGTTGTCAAGCTCGAATTCGGCCCGAGCCAGATGCGGTTTCTTTTTGCGGGGCTTGCGAGCGTTCTGGCGGTGGGCGTCCTCCTGTTCCTGCCTGCGGGCGTGACGTCCTTTTATGCGCTTAATTATGTCCGCGACGCGATGGAGGCGATCTATGTCTCCTTCCCCAATGCTGAAAGTCTGCACACGGTCGAGATCCTGAGCGGCCGCGACGTCGTTGCGGCGCGCGGCGAGGCCTGGATCTACAGCCTTGCGGTTCCCTCGGGCCTGCTCATCCCCTTCGGACTCGCTTTCTGGACCATCCTCGTCTTGCATTTTCATCCGAGGAATCGTCAGTCCGGCGCGGAGCGCGCGAATATTCTCGCGCGGGCCATTGGCGCGCTCGTCGGCGGCGGCGCGATCGTCGGGCTTGTTTGGTTGTGGCTTCTCGGCGGCGCGAAGATCGCACCGAATCATGAACTCGCCCTCTTTTATCTCTTTGGCGCCCTCCTGATCGTGATCTTCTACTATCTGAATTTACGGTTGACGCCCTATCTCGGCGTCGTCGTCTGCCGCAAATCCCTGGCGCCGGCGGGGACGCTCCGCGTGACGCGCGGCTGGAACATTTTGAGGCTCTTTGCGATCCTTATTCTATTGAGCCTCGTCACGCTGCTCGTTCAGTGGGCGATCAATGCGATCGTTTTTCCGTCAGTCCTGTCGACGCTGACGATCCTCAACGCTGCGACGGGCAGCGCGACCAAGCTGGCAAATGGCGGCGTTGAAGCCGAATGGGTGCGGCCGCTCTTCATTTGGCTCTTGAACGGATTCAAGATCCTCGTGAATCTCGTCTGGCAGTTCTTTACTTTCGGCGTCGTCGCGGGGCTGCTCGGCCGGCTCTATCGGGAGAGCGAGAGAGGAGCGAATAGCGAATAGTTCGCGAACCGCAAAAGCCGGCTTTCCCCATTCGCTACTCGCTATTCGCTTTTTCACCGCTCGTGATACGGGCCCTCCGGCTCGCCAAAGGCGAGGCGTTTGTCGAGATAGGTCTCGCTCGCCTCAATCAGCGCCTCGATCTGGCTTTCGAAGAAATGGTCGGCGCCTTCGATCACCTGAAACTCGATCTTGCGCCCCTTTTGGGTGCGTGTCCGCTCGACCATGACGCGCGTCTCGTCGGGCGGGCAGACCTTGTCGAGTTCTCCGTGGATGACGAGCCCCGAGGACGGGCAGGGGGCGAGGAAGGTGAAATCATAGAGATTGGCCGGCGCCGAGACAGAGATGAAGCCGGCGATTTCCGGCCGTCGCATAAGAAGCTGCATGCCGATCCAGGCGCCGAAGGAGAAGCCGGCGACCCAGGCGAAAGGCGTATTCGGGTTCGTCTGCTGGAGATAGTCGAGCGCCGTCGCCGCGTCGGCGAGCTCGCCCTGGCCCTGGTCGTATTCGCCCTGACTGCGCCCGACGCCGCGGAAATTGAAGCGCAGCACGGCAAAGCCTTTTCGGACGAAGAGGTTATAGAGTTCATAGCAGGCGCGATTGTTCATCGTGCCCCCGAAAAGCGGGTGCGGGTGCAAAATTAACGCGACCGGCGGATTGTCCCCTTTGCCCTTCTGATAGCGGCCTTCGAGACGGCCCTCCGGTCCCGCGAAGATAACTTCCGGCATTCTGTTCCTTTTGGTGCGTTTGACGATCCCAAAACCGTCCGGCTGACTTGGTTATTCGGCCGGCAAAGCCTCCATAGTCCACCGACGATGCCAAGCTTGGGCGGGTTTATAGTTGACGAAAACAGTCG
>JBFXBB010000293.1:0-3604 GCA_050183685.1 Amphiplicatus sp. | reverse complement strand
TCAGGAATCGCGCAACGCGGGCGATCGTCGTCGTCGAGGCGCCGGTCGCCGCGGCGATGTCGCGATAAGAAAGCGCGCCCTCGTCGAGAAGGCGGGCGATTCGCCAGCGCTCGGCGAAGGCGCCAAGCTCGGCGGGCGTCGCGACGTCTTTGAAAAACCGCGCCGCTTCGGCGGGGCTTTTCAGCCCGGCGACGGCGGCGCAGAAGGCGGCGAAATCCGCCTCGCGCCGCGTCCCGACGACAGGTTCGCCTTTTTCCGTTCGTTTCGGTCCGCGCATGGGATTGGATCCGTTTGTATTAATACACTAATACACAGGGACGGCCTCGTCCGCAAGCGGGTTGGAAAAAGCCGCCCCGGCCGGGGGGCCGCCCGTCCCGCTTGCGGGAGAATAAACCGGAGAGGCGAAGAGGGAATTGCGGGCTCATGAGGCTATCCCGCGCTTACGAAGCAGGCCGCGAGCGAAGCGACTTGACGGGCCGTCCGCCCCGAAAAACTTTGTTACCAAATGGCGGAGAGGCTCGGATTGCCGATGCGGCGACCCGTGTATATTCGACCTCGCCAGCAATTCCGAGGGGAACGACCGTCAAGAAATCCGCGCATATCCTCATCGTCGACGACGACCGCGAGATCCGCCAGCTTGTCGCGCGCGCGCTGGAGCGCGAGGGCTTCCGCACGAGCCTCGCCGCCGATGGAACCGAGCTGATGCGCGCCCTCGAACGCGGCGCGATCGATCTCATCGTGCTCGACGTGATGCTCCCCGGAAAGGACGGGCTTTCGCTCTGCCGGGACCTCCGCGCGCGGAAAGTGCAGACGCCCGTCATCCTCCTCACCGCCAAGGGCGAAGAGATCGACCGCATTATCGGCCTCGAAATGGGCGCGGACGACTATCTCGCCAAGCCCTTCAACAGCCGCGAGCTCATCGCCCGCATCAAAGCAGTCTTGCGTCGCACGCTCCAGCCGCCGCCGCGCGAGGCGCCGCGCGCGCGCGCCGTCGCCTTCGACGGTTGGACGCTCGATCTCATCCGCCGCGAACTAAAAGCCGCGGACGGCGTCATCGTCAGCCTATCGACCGGCGAATTCGACCTTTTATCCGTCTTCGTCACGCACGCCCATGTCGTGCTCTCGCGCGATCAACTGCTCGATCTCGCCAAGGGCCGCTCCTCGATCGTCTTTGACCGGAGCATCGACATTCAGGTCAGTCGCTTGCGCAAGAAGCTCGGCGACGACGCGAAAGATCCGAAGATCATCAAGACCGTCTGGGGCGGCGGCTATCTCTTCACGCCCGATGTCAGCCCGGCATGAGCGCGCGGCCGCAATCGAGCCTGCGCTTCCAGATGGCGACGGTGCTCGTCCTCGGCCTGCTTCTGTCCAATGCGATCGGCTTTCTTCTCTATACGAATGACCGGCGCGACGCCGTGTCGACGACGGAGGCCTTCTCGGTCGCCGAGCGCGCCGCCGGCGTCATCATCCTATTGAGAAACCTGCCTGACGCCTGGCGCGGCGACGTCATCACCGCAAGCGACACCCGCGCCTTCCGCGTCTGGTCGACGCCAAGGCCGACGCTCGCCGTCAAGGCGTTGAGCAATGACGAGGAGGAGGTGCTCTCTTATCTGCGCGCGCTGACCCCGCGTCTCGCCTCGCGCGAAATGCGACTCGCGATCACCCCCGCCCTGCCCGCAGACGTCGCGCCGCCGAACCGCGTCGAATTGCCGGGCGCGCCCGCCGGCGGCGCCGTCGAGACCGCGGCCGAGCTCGTCACGATCTCGGTCGATCACCCGGACGGCTATTGGCTGAATTTCGTCGGCGCGATTCCGCGCCCCGCCGCCATCTGGCCCAGTCTTCTTGGCGGCTATCTCGTTTCGATCGTCGTCGGCGTCGCCATCATCGCCTTCTGGCTCGTTCACCGCGCGACGCAGCCGCTTGAAGATTTCGCGCGCGCCGCCGAGCGTCTCGGCAAGGATATCGGATCGGAGCCCTTGAATGAGCAGGCGCCGAACGAGGTCGCCAAAGCCGCGCACGCCTTCAATCTGATGCAGGAGCGGATCGCAAGGCTGGTGCGCAACCGGACAGAGCTTCTCGCCGCCATCTCACACGATCTCAGAACGCCGATCACGCAATTGAAGCTGCGTTCCGAGACGCTCGAAAACGCCGAAGAGCGCGGAAAATTCATCGCCGCGCTCGAAGAGATGGAGCTCATCACGGCGACCTTTCTCGATTACGCGCGCTCGGCTTTCGGCAATGAGGAACGCTCGCGCATCGAGCTCGGCTCGCTCGTCGAGAGCCTGTGCAGCGACATGGCCGACGGCGGCGCCGATGTCGTATTCGAGGAAGGGACCGCCATCGAATGCGACTGCAAGAGGCTCGCTCTGAAGCGGGGCGTTAGAAATCTCATCGAAAACGCCGTCAAGCATGGCGGGACGGCGCGCGTCGCCGCGTTGAGGCAAGGCGGCGAGATCGCCATTCGCATCGATGACGACGGCCCCGGCATTCCCGAAAGCGAGCTTGAAGACGCATTCGCGCCCTTCTGGCGCGGCGATCCGTCGCGAAGCCGGCGGACCGGCGGCGTCGGTCTTGGCCTCTCGATCGCGCAGGCGGTCGCCCACGATCACGGCGGGCGGATCGTGCTGACCAATCGCGAAAAGGGCGGGTTGCGCGCCGAACTTTTCCTGCCCGCCTGAAAAAGGACTTCAGGAAAGAGCTATATCGCCGGCGTTCCTGCGCGTGAACGCCGGCGATACGCATCGTTCCCGCCTTGGAGTTTGCGGGGAACATTCCGCGCGCGGCTCTCTTGCCCCCGCGCCAAACTGAAAAAAGGGGCGGCGCATTCGGCCGAACGCGCCGCCCCGTAAAGCGTCTAATCGGAGGGGGCTCCGCCAACTAGCCGCCCGAGGCCGGCGTGGAGAGGGTCTCCATCTGGGGGGCGACGCCAGCCTCAAACTCACCATGAAACGGCATAGCGGCGCGATTCAGGCGCGGCCAGACGCTTATTGTATCGGCATGTTTCGCCCGGTTGCGGCGATACATCCTGTTACAACTTTGGGAGATCGCGGGCGCGGGCGGCGGCGGGCCTGTAGATTCAGCATTTCCAATCCGCGACCCGGCGCCCTAGAAGACGCAAATGTCCGCCGCCGCGCAAGAAAATCGCGAGGATTGCCTCATTCCCGGCCTTTCCGGCCGGGCGTTCGACGCCATCCTGAGGCGCGAGGACCCGGCCTGGTCGCGCATCCTCAAGAGCCCCTTTCTGAAGGCCGAGAAGCTCTCGGCGCAGACGGGCTGCGAGCTCTGGATCAAATATGAAAATCTGCAATTCACCGGGGCCTTCAAAGAACGCGGCGCGCTCGCCAAACTTTTGAGCCTTTCCGCCGAGGAGCGCGCGCGCGGCGTCGTCGCGGCCTCGGCCGGCAATCACGCGCAAGGGCTTGCGCGCCACGCGACGCTTCTCGGCGTCGGCGCGACGATCATCATGCCGGAAATGACGCCTTTCGTGAAAGTGGAGCAGACCGAACGCCTCGGCGCGCATGTCATCTTGCATGGCGAGGATTTCGACGAGGCGAACGCCCATGCCGAAGAGATGTGCCGGCGCGAGGGCCGCGTCTATGTGCAC
>JBFXBB010000292.1:0-3663 GCA_050183685.1 Amphiplicatus sp. | reverse complement strand
ATTTGCCGCCGCGCGCTCTAACAAATAAGCGCCGCAAGGACCGCGTTCAGCACGCGGCGTCCCCCCGGGGTCGCCATGAGCCGCTCGCCGCGCCGCGCGACAAGCCCGTCCGCCTCAAGCGGGGCGAGGCGCGGCGCAAGCCGCCGCCAATCCTCCGTCTCAAGACAGATCCCCTCGGCGAGGCGAAGGCCCATCGCAAGACGCTCGGCGAAGGCCGCCTCGCCGTCGAGCGGCGCGGTCATGGCGGCGCCGCAGCCGGTTTTCTCGACGGCCGCGAGATAAGCCTCCGGCAAGGCCGGCGTCTCCGTCGCGAGGCGCGCGCCCTCCGTCACGCGCCCATGCGCGCCGGGACCGACGCCGATATAATCGCCGCCCGTCCAGTAAAGCCTGTTGTGACGGGATTCCTCGCCCGGCGCGGCGTGGTTGGAAACCTCGTAAGCTTCAAGGCCCGCCGCCTGGGTCATCTCCTGCGTCAGATCGAAGAGATCGGCGGCGAGATCGTCCGTGGGCGGGGCAAAGACGCCGCGCGCGACCGCTTTGGCGAAGGCCGTCCCCTTCTCGATCGTCAATTGGTAAAGCGACAAATGCCGGGGCCCGAGCGCCAGCGCCGCGCCGAGCGCGCGCCGCCACGCCGCCGGCGTCTCGCCCGGCAGCGCATAAATGAGATCGAAGGTCAGGCGCGGAAAAATCCGGCCGGCGAGCGCGACGGCGGCGCGGGCCGCCTCGCCGCCGTGATCGCGCCCGAGAAATTTCAGCGCCGCGTCGTCGAAGGACTGAACGCCGAGCGAGAGCCGGTTGACGCCCGCGCGGCGAAAATCCTCAAGCCGCGATTGCGCCGCATCTGTCGGATTGGCTTCGAGCGTGATCTCGGCGCCGTCTTCAAATCCCCAAAGCTCGGCGCAGGCCTCGATCACGCCCTCGATCACCGAAACCGGCGCGAGCGAGGGCGTGCCGCCGCCGAAATAAAGGCTCGTCAGGGGACGGCCTTTCGTGCGGCGCGCCCAATGGCCGAGATCGCCGATGAGCGCCGCGCGCCAGCGCGCCGCGTCGATCGCGCGATTTCGATAGATATTGAAATCGCAATAGGGGCAAAGGCGCGCGCAATAGGGCCAGTGAACATAAACGCCGAGCGGCGTCATGTAAGACAGGCTTTCGTCAGCTTGCGGAAGGCGTCCGCGCGGTGCGACATTGCATGTTTCCTCGCCGGCGCCATCTCGCCGAAGGTCTCGCTTTCGCCTTCGGGAAGAAAGATCGGATCATAGCCGAAGCCCTTCGCGCCCCGCGGCGGAAAAACGAGCCGTCCGCGCGCCGCGCCCTCGAAGACTTCCTCATGCCCGTCCGGCCAGGCGAGGGCGAGCGCGCAGACGAAACGGGCCGAATAATCCGCGGCGCGCTTTTCCTGCAACTCCCTTTCGATCCGCGCCATCGCCGCGCCGAAATCCTTTTCCGGTCCCGCCCAGCGCGCCGAATAAACCCCCGGCGCGCCGCCGAGGGCTAAAACTTCAAGTCCCGAATCGTCGGCGAGCGCGGGAAGGTCCGAGGCGCGCGCCGCCGCGCGCGCCTTTAAGAGCGCATTGCCCGTAAAACTCGTCTCGGTCTCTTCCGGTTCGGGGAGGCCGAGATCGCCAGCCGACAGGACCGCAAACCGTCCCGGCGCCGCGGCCGCAAGGATCTCTCTTATCTCCGCCGCCTTTCCGGGATTGTGCGAGGCGACGACCAGCCGTCCTGCGGCGAGTTTTCGGGGCATTTCGCGGATGTCCCTTGCGCTTCCGGCCTTGCTCTTCCGGCGAGGTCGAAAAAAAGAGCGGCAGGGCGCCGCCCGAACCGCTCCAGAAAACAGCCAAAAACGCTTTCGCGAGATGGAACATCCGCAATTGCGTTCCAAAGACTGTCGCCCAGACGGGCGTTTTTGTCAATCTCGGCCTTCGCGCGCCAGAGGGGGGGCGAGAGCGGGGCCCCTAGCGCCGGAGTTTCCCGGCGTTCCGCACCGCGCGGTTCGTCATCGCATAGGCGAAAAGAGCGAGGCCCGTCGCCGCGGTCATCATGAAGGCGGCCTGCGGCGCGAGCGCGTAAAGACTGAAGGCGATGAGCGGCGAGATGACGAAGCCGGTGGCGCTGACGGCGTTGGCGAGCCCCGCGGCCGCTCCCTGCTCGTCCTCGCCGACCGCGAGCATGGCCGCGCCCGTATAGCCCGGCACCGCCATGCCGGCGGCGAAGCCCGACAGGATGAGGCCGAAAATGAGCGGGCCGAGCGAAGAGGAAATGACGAGAACGCCATGCCCGGCCGCGATCAGCGCCGGCGCGAGGCGCATCAGGAGATGCGGCTGCACCCTGAAATGCTGCACGAAAACGACCTGCGAGAACAACGACGCCATCGCGGCCGCCATCAATCCGACGCCGACGACCTGCGGGGCCTCTTCGGGCGAAAGATGCAGAACGTCGATAAAATAAAAGCCGGTCGCCTGGATCGGCGCGGCGTTGATGATCCCGAAGGTCAGGCCGAACGCGAGAAACGGGCGCAAGCGCTTGTCGAAGAGCCGCAAAGGCGGCTGCCGTTTGCGCGGAATGGGCGCCGTTCGCTCGGGCAACAGAAAGAAGATGACGACGACCATCGCCGCGGCGAGCGCGGCGACGAGGTAAAGCGGGGCGAGCGGATCGAGCGCGGCGACGGCGCCGCCGACGCCCGGGCCGAGCATGGCGCCAAGCCCGAAGGCCGCGGAAAAGGACGAGATGCTGGCGGTGCGTTTTTCGGGCGGCGTGCGATCGGCGATATAGGCCTGCGCCGCGGCGGGCGTCGCCGAGCCGATCAGGCCGTAAATGCTTCGCGTTCCAAGGATCAGCGCGTAAAGACCCGCGCCGCTTAAAGCGCCGATAAGGCCAAGATGGATCGAGGTCGCAAAAAGCGTCATCGAGACGACAAAGCCGGACATGCCGATGAGGATGAAGGGCTTGCGCCCCCGACGGTCGCTGCGCCGTCCCCAGCGGGGCGCAAGCCCGACCCAGAGCACGGCGGAAATCATGAAGATCGACGCAACGTGAAAATCGGCAAGACCGAGCTCGCGCGCCAAAGGCGGCAGAACGGCGAAGACGATCGTTTGGCCCATCCCGATGCAGGAAACGCCCGCCAGAAGCAGGCCGACCGCCAGCCGCCGGTCGCCTTGCGGCGTAATCACGCCCGGCGAGGCCGGCGGCTCAAGCGGAATGGGCGGGGGGTCGATGGCCATAGCGGAACGCTCAGAAGAGAATCTCTCTCCAAATCATGCGCCGCCCGTTTCGGGCAATGGGTTCGCGCCTCAATCGCGGGCGCCGGAACCATCGATCCGCGAGACTGTTGCCTCCCCGTCAGCAGCAATGCCAGCAGCAATGGAGGAATTGAATGCCTACGGCGTCAGGCCACACAACGGCGATCCGCGCCTCGAAGGTCATCGGCACGAAGGTGCTTGATTCGTCGGGCAAGGAAATCGGCAAGGTCGAGGATGTGGTGCTCGACAAAACCGCCAACGCCATCATGTTCGCCGCGGTCGGCTTTGGCGGCTTTCTCGGCAAGGGCGAGAAATATCACCCGATCCCCTGGGCTATGCTTGACTATCGGGAAGACAAGGACGGCAATGTCGTCAATGCGAGCAAGGATCAGTTGAAGGAAGCGCCCAGCGACTCATTGAA
>JBFXBB010000291.1:0-3674 GCA_050183685.1 Amphiplicatus sp. | reverse complement strand
CCGCTTCGCGGCGCATTTCACTGGAGCGGGCGACGCTTTTTCCGATCTCGACTGATTCTACGCACGCGCGGCGATCGGACTCATCATCGTCTGGATAGCGGCGAAGCTCGCCAACTTTGTCGCTGGCGGCGTCGTCAGCGTGCTCCTCCTGTGCGTCTCAGGCGGCGCCGGCGCCGCGGCGGCGTTCCAGACGGTCCTCGCCTTTGTGCCGGGTTTTGACTCGGACAAGTCCGCTTAACCTCTTTCTCTCATCAAGCGCTGTTTCTGCCGCGCCCAATCGCGTTCTTTCTCGACGACGCGCTTGTCATGGAGCTTGCGGCCAAGCGCGAGACCGATTTCCAGCTTGGCGATTCCACGCGCATTGAAATAAAGCCGCAACGGCGCAAGGGTGTAGCCCTTTCGCTCGACCGCCTGCGACAGCCGGGCGATCTCGCGCGCATGAAGCAGCAGTTTTCGCGGCCGCTTCGGCTGGTGGTTCTCGCGATTGCCGGCGGAATATTCGGGAATGTTGGCGTTGAGGAGATAGATGCCGCCCGCTTCCGGAGAAGCGTAGGCTTCAGCGATCGTCGCCCTTCCCTCGCGCAACGCCTTCACCTCGGTGCCGGTCAGCACAAGGCCCGCCTCGATCACATCCTCAATCTGATAGTCGCGGCGCGCGCGCCGGTTCTCCGCGATGATGCGGCGGCCGTCATCGGCCTTCTTCGCCGCCACTAGAGCATGGTCCCCGAAAGGCGGGCCGGGGACCATGCTCTAGATTTTTGTTTTGTCGCGCATTTCATCCGAAAACCAGTTTCCGCTTTTCGGAATGCGCTCTACCCGATCAGCTCAAGGCCCTCAAGAACCTCGCGCACCCTTTGCTTGACCGGTTCCGGCGGCGGCGCAAGCGGCAGCCTCAAATCGGCGGCGCAAAGACCCATCAGCGACATCGCATATTTGACCGGCCCCGGACTCGTATCGCGGAAGAGAACGTCGTGAAGCGGCGCAAGCCTGTCCTGCAAACCCAGCGCCTTCGCATACTCTCCTGCAAGACAGGCCTTCTGCATCTCGGCGCAAAGAGCGGGCGCGACATTCGACGAGACGCTAATGCAGCCGACCCCGCCCATCGCATTAAAGCCGACCGCCGTGATGTCCTCTCCGGACAGTTGGATGAACCCCTTGCGGCTGGCGAGCCGTTGCAGCGCGACACGCGCAAGATCGCCGGTCGCATCCTTGACGCCAAGGATGCGCGGCAGCTTCGACAGGGCGGCGAGCGTGTCGACCGACAGGTTCGTCACCGTGCGCCCGGGCACGTTATAGACGATGATCGGCAGGACCGTCGCATCGTGAAGCGCCGTGAAATGCGCGAGGAGACCCGCCTGGCTCGGCTTGTTGTAATAGCCGGTGACGGCGAGGACCGCATTGGCGCCGGCTTTTTCCGCAAATTTGGCGAGGTCGATCGCCTCCGCCGTGGCGTTCGAGCCGGCGCCGGCGATCACCGGAATCCGGCCGGCGACCGCCTCGACGCAGAGTTCGATGACCCGCCGATGCTCAGGGTGGGTGAGCGTCGCCGACTCGCCGGTGGTGCCGACGGGGACGACGCCATGCGAGCCCGCTTCCACCTGGCGGTTAACGAGGCGTTGAAAGGCGTCGGCGTCAACGGCGCCGTTGCGGAAGGGCGTCACGAGGGCGGTGATGGAGCCTGAAATAGTATGCATCTTTTATGACTTGCCGTTTTTTTAGGTCGATACCGCCGAAGTCCCCCCACGGCAAGCTCGCCTCTGATTTTGCCCCGCCGTCAAATGCGCTAGGCTGGCCGCGACCGGCCCCGGGGATGTTCATCATGCATAGAGCGCGAATGTGGCGCCAATTAGCGGAGATTCTGGCGGCGATCGCGCTTGTCGTCCTTAGCGGAGCGGCGTCGAGCGCGGCCCCGACGCCGCGCCTCAAACCGGCGCCGCCGGGCCCGGCGTTTCTGACGCCGGGCGACCTCGAACTCCTTAAAGAGGCGCGCGGGGCGATCGAGCGTCGCAACTGGTCCCGCGCGCGGGGGATCGCGCGCGACGTTAAGGACCCGATCGCCCGCTCGCTCGCGGAGTGGTTTTATTTCTATGGCGAGGACCCGGACGTCCGCCTCGCCGACGCCGACGCCTTTCTCGACGCTCATCCGAGCTGGCCGATGCAGACCCGCATCCAGGCGCATGTCGAAAAGCAGATCGAGCGCGACGCCTCGACAACCGAGATCCTCGATTTCTTCTCTACGCGCGACCCCGTCACCGGCGAGGGCGAACTCGCGCTCGCCCGCGCTCAATTCGACGCGGGCGCCGTCGATGCGGGGATTATCCATCTGCGCAACGCCTGGAGGCGCTATGACTTCACCCTCGCCGACGAACAGCGCCTCCTCGCGCGCTATGGCGACTATCTAAAGCCGGAGGACCACATCGCCCGCGTCGATCGCCTGCTATTCGCGCGAGAGATCGGGTCGGCGCGGCGCGCGCTCTCGCGCCTGCCCCCGGAAGAGCGCCGCCTGGCCGACGCGCGCATCGCGCTGTTGTTGAGCGCCGCCAACGCGCCAACTCTTTTCGAGAATTTGGATGTATACGGACGGCTTGATCCGGGCGTTCTTCTTGCCGCGGTCCGTTATTATCGCCGCAAGGAAGAAGAGCCGATCGCCATCGCCCTCGCCCGACAGGCCTCCTATGAGCCGGCGGAGCTGCGAAACTCGCAAGCCTGGTGGAGCGAGCGCCAATTGTTGATGCGTTGGGCCTTGAAAGAGCGCCAATACGAAGACGCCTATGCGATGGCGGCGGGACACGGCCTTGATATCGGCGGCGACCTCGCGGAAGCGGAATTCGACGCCGGCTGGATCGCGCTGCGCTTTCTAGGCGCGCCGGAGCGGGCGGAGATTCATTTCAAAGCGCTGGCGAACGCCGTTAGCGTGCCGATTTCCGTCGCCCGCGCCTATTATTGGCTCGCGCGCACGGCCGAAGCCCGCGGAGAGCCGGCGCTCGCCCGGGAACGCTATTCGCAGGCGGCCCAGCAAATCTACACCTATTACGGTCAGTTGGCGGCGGAGAAAGTCGGCGCTCTTCTCGCCGCGCAAATCTTCGCACCGCCTATCGAACCGACGCCGGAAGAAAACGCGCGCTTCTCTTCACGCCCGATCGTCGCGGCGATGCGCATGTTGTCCGATCTCGAAGCCGACCGGGAATTCCTCATATTCGCCTATCAAGCAGACGACGAACTCCAGTCGCCCGGCGAATATGTCGAACTCGCCCGGCTCGCCTCGCGACGAAACGCCACCCATATCGCGGTCCGCGCCGGCAAGGTCGGCGTCGGACGGGGCGCCTTCGCGGCGGAGGTCGCCTATCCGCTCATCTTTGTCCCCGACGAAGCCAAGCGTTTCGCGCCGCCGGAGGTCATCCTCGCCCTTGCCCGTCAGGAGAGCGAGTTCAATCCCCGCGCCTTTTCGAGCGCCGGCGCGCGCGGCCTGATGCAGCTCATGCCGACAACCGCGCAGATCACGGCGCGCAAGGAAGGGCTGCGTTACAACCGCTCGGCGCTGCTCGACGACCCGATCTACAACATGATCATCGGCTCGGCCCATCTATCGCATCTTTTCGAGCGTTTTAACGGCTCCCTCATTATGACCTTCGCAGCCTATAACGCCGGCGCAAACCGCGTCGATGAATGGGTGG
>JBFXBB010000290.1:0-3696 GCA_050183685.1 Amphiplicatus sp. | reverse complement strand
CGAAAGAGGCCAATCTCGCCTTTTTGAACGTCATGTGGGACGAATATGCGCGCTCGACGGAGGCCGCGCGCCATCTCCCGGCCGGGGCCATTCAGCGTTACGCGGATGAAGGAAGCGCGCTTTTGGCGGCGGCCGGCGGCGACACGGCGAAACTCGCGCTCGACTACGGCCTTGTCGACGGCCTTAAATCGCGTTCGACCCAGGCTGCTTATCTGAAAGACTCCTTCGGCGCCGATAAGGAAGGCAGGTCCTTCAAGCATGTCGACTTTAGCCGCTATCTGACGGCGATCGGCGAAGAGCCGGACGGCGATGCGCCGAATGTCGCGGTCGTCACGGCGGCGGGCGCGATTGTCGACGGCGAGGCGCCGGTCGGCCAGGGCGCCGGCGGCGACACGATCGCCGGCTATCTGAAAAAAGCGCGCGAGGACGATAGTGTGAAAGCCGTCGTGCTCCGGGTCGACAGCCCCGGCGGTTCGGCTTTCGCCTCGGAAGTCATCCGCGACGAGGTCCTGGCGCTCAAGGCGGCGGGCAAGCCGGTCGTCGTGTCGATGGGATCGCTCGCCGCGTCGGGCGGATACTGGATTTCCGCGCCCGCCGACGAGATTTGGGCGGCGCCGACGACGATCACCGGGTCGATCGGGATTTTCGGGTTTTTTCCGACCTTCGAGAACACCGCGGCGGAGGCGGGCGTTCATGTCGATGGCGTCGGCACGACTGCGCTCTCGTCCTCGCTGGCGGCGGGAATCGGACCCCTGCCGGCGAGCGCGGCCGATATCATTCAGCAATCCGTCGAGGAGGGCTATGAGCGCTTCCTGAAGGTCGTCAGCGACGGGCGCGGGCTCGATCCGGCCTATGTCGACTCGATCGGCCAGGGGCGCGTCTGGATCGGCAAGACGGCGCTCGATCTGAAATTGGTCGACAAGCTCGGCGATCTTGACGACGCCGTCGCGGCGGCGGCGGCCCGCGCCAATCTCGACAACTATGACGTCGTCGACATGATCGACAGGCCGACGCCGTTCGAGCGCATCTTCGCGGGCCTGTCCGCCCGGGCGGTCAAGCTTTTCGGCCTCGACCGGCCGCGCGCGCATTCGGCCTTAAAGACGCTTGTCGCCAAGGCCGAGGCGACGGCGGATTTCCTCGCGAGCTTTCAGGACCCGAGCGGCGTCTATGCGCGTTGCCTCGCTTGTGAGATGAAATAACCCGCGGCCCCTCTTTGGCGCCTCGACGCCGATTGTGTATTGATCGTCCATGAGCGATCTGATGCGCTATGCGGCGGCGCTGAAAGACGCCGCCGAAGGACGCGGCGTTCCGCCCGTCGAGCGCTGGAATCCGCCTTATTGCGGCGAGCTTGATCTCGTTATCCGGCGCGACGGCCTCTGGGTCCATGCAGGAACGCCGATCGGGCGTGCGCCGCTGGTGCGGCTCTTTTCGACCGTGCTACGGAAGGATGGCGAGCGCTACTACCTCGTCACCCCGGTCGAAAAGCTTGGCGTCAAGGTCGAGGACGCGCCCTTCCTCGCCGTGCTCATGCGCAAGGACGCGGACGCGCTCGTCTTCACCACCAATGTCGGCGACGAGATTGCGGCGGGGCCCGATCACGCGCTGGTTTTTCGTGAAACCGCCGTCAAAGGCGAAATGGCGCCCTATATTCATGTGCGCGCCGAGCTGTGGGCCCTGGTCGCGCGCGCGGTCTTTTACGAGCTTGTCGCGCTCGGCGAAACGCGCGAGAGCGGCGGCAAGACCATGTTCGGCGTCGCCTCGGCGGGGGTGTTTTTTCCGTTCGGCCTGGCGGCGCGCGTCTATGACGAAAGTTGAGGCATGACCCCGGGCCTTGCCGCGCGCGATTGGCGCAGATTGATCGAAGCCAATTTGAACCGCGCTTCGGCGCAGCGTCTGCGCGCGCTTTTCGACGAGATCAATCCGCACCTTGTCGGCGACAAGCTGTTCGAGGACCGCTGGAGCAAGACGCGAAAAGACGCCGCCGTGCTGGCGCCGATTATCGACCGGCCCGAGGGGCCGACCGTTCTGCTGACGGTGCGCTCTTCCGACATGCCCTCTCATGCCGGGCAAATCAGCCTTCCCGGCGGCAAAGTCCATCCCGAAGACGAGGGCCCGGTCGAGGCGGCGCTCCGCGAGGCGCGCGAAGAGGTCAATATCGATCCGGCCCTTGTCGAGGTGATCGGGACGCTCGGCGTTCATAGGGGCGGGCTCGGCTATGACGTGACGCCCGTCATCGGCGTCGTCGATCCGCGCGCCGATTTGAAGCCTTGCCCGCGCGAGGTCGCCGAAATTTTCGAGGTTCCGCTCGCCTTTCTGGCCGATATCAACAATTACTATACGGAAGAACGTGAGCATGAAGGCGTCAGATATAATATGTTCGCCGCGCCTTACGGACGGTTTCACATTTGGGGCCTGACCGCCGGCATATTGCGCACGCTCGCCGAAATCCTGTACGAGCCCGAGACGTGAGCGGCGCCGAGAGCTTGCGCGCCCTGTCCGCCGACGAGGCGGCGCATTTCAGCTGGACCGACGATCCGCCGGTGCGGAAGATCGTCGCCGCGCTTGAGGCCGCCGCGCCGGGTTCGGCGCGCTTTGTCGGCGGCTGCGTGCGCGACAGCCTGATCGGCGAGCGCCCGAAGGATTTCGACATTGCGACGCGGCTGCGTCCCGATGACGTCATCGCGGCGCTCCGCCGCGCCGGGCTCGGCGCCGCGCCGACCGGCATCGAGCATGGCACGGTCACCGGCATCGCCGACCATGTCGGCGTCGAAGTGACGACGCTGCGCGCCGATGTCTCGACCGACGGAAGGCGCGCGACGGTCGCCTTCACTGATGACTGGGCCAAGGACGCCGAACGACGCGATTTTCGCCTGAATGCGATTTATCTGACCACGGAGAGATTGCTTTACGATCCTGTCGGCGGCGTTGCGGACGCGAAAGCGGGGCGCGTGCGTTTCATCGGCGCGCCAGAGGATCGGATCGGGGAAGACTATCTGCGCATTCTGCGTTTCTTCCGTTTTTCGGCGCGATTTTCGCCGGTCTTGGACGCTCAGGGGCTCGCCGCGGCGACGGCGTTGAAATACGGGCTGAAGCGGCTTTCGGCCGAGCGTCTCGGCGAGGAGCTCTCGCGCATCCTGGCGCTGCCCCGCGCCGCGCCGGCGGTCGCCGCGATGGCGGCGGCGGGAATTCTTGCAGAGATCTGGCGCGCCCCGGCGCGGCTCGATGTCTTCGCCGCGTTGAAAAAGCTCGATTCGTCCGCGCCGGCGCCGCTCGGCCTTGCGGCGCTTTGGGACGCGGCTGAGGGAATCGATGCGGCGCTGCGTCTGTCCAACGCCGACGCGGCGCGGCGCAAGCGCGCTTTGTCAGGCGCGCGTTGTCTTCATGCCGCCCTGAGCGAGCAGGAAGCGCGCGCCGCCTATTATAAGATCGGCGTTGCGGCGTGGCGGGACGCGCTTCTTCTCGCGCGCGCCCAAAAGCCGGCCGGCGACTGGACGAGGCTTGACGGCCTCGCCGCGCGCTGGACCCCGCCGGCTTTTCCGTATACGGGCAAAGACGTCATCGCCGCCGGCGTTGAAAGAGGTCCCGCGGTGTCGCGCGTCCTTAAAGCCGTAGAAGAGGCGTGGATCGCGGAGGAGTTTCCCGACCTCGCGCGGCTCGACGCGATTTTGCGCATTAAAGTCGCGGGGGAGTTCGGCG
>JBFXBB010000289.1:0-3721 GCA_050183685.1 Amphiplicatus sp. | reverse complement strand
CCTGAAGCGTCGGTGACGACGCCGCGGAGTTCGCCCGTCGTCGTCTGCGCGTGCAATAGGCCGGCCGTCGTGATCGACAGCGCGAGCGCCATAGCGCTCGCGGAAAGCAAGGTCTTCAGTTTCATGTGCAGTTCCCCGAGAAAATACGAAGCCGGCGCCGCCTCGATGCCGCTTAACGCCGATGCGAGAAGCGGCTTAGTAACCAATCTTTACATTGGCGTGACACGCGCTCGATTATCCGAAACTCGTCGCAAGGTGATGTTGAGGCGCCACAGTCTTCAATGAAGACATTTTAGAAATAATTTTGACACGGAATATTCATCAACTTGGCGCGCGGCTCCTGCGGCCAGGCGTTGCATAGCGCAAATAGTGCGTGTGGAAACTTAACCTACATCCTTGTCGGAACAGGAATTCCGAGCAGCGTCAGACTATAGTCGAGCTGGCGCGCGACAAGGTCCGAAAGGGAAAGCCTCGACGCCCTGAAAGCCGGGTTCGGCTCATCCGCGATGCGGCAATTCGCGTAGAATTTCGAAAAGCTCTGCGCGAGCTTATAAGAATGCTCGCAAAGAAAATGCGGCATGCGCTTGTCGTAGGCCATGCGCATGGCCTCGCCAAAGCCGAGAAGAACGAGGGCAAGGTCGCGCTCTTCGGCCGCCGCGACGATGATCTCGCCGGGCGCGCCGGCATTGGCGGCTTGCGCCTTCTTCATCACCGAGCGGACGCGCACCACCGCATATTGAAGATAGGGCCCCGTCTTGCCTTCAAAGGCGAGAAAGCGGTCGAGGTCAAAGACATAATCCGACGTGCGGGGGTTTGAGAGATCTGCGAATTTCAGCGCCGCGACGCCGACCTTGCGGGCGATGTCGTTGATCTCCGCCGCCTCGAAGCCTTCTGCGAGACCGCCTTCCTTCAAGCGCTCGCGGGCGCGCGTCTCGACCATCGCGATAAGCTCGCGGAGCTTCAAAACGCCGCCCTCGCGCGTCTTGAACGGCTTGCCGTCCTTGCCGTTCATCGTGCCGAAGCCGAGATGTTCGAGCCGCGCCAGCGGAAACAGGCCGGCGCGGTCCGCGGCGCGGAAGACCTGCTCGAAATGCAGCGCCTGGCGCTGATCAACGACATAAAGGATGCGATCCGGCTGCGCCGTTTCTTTGCGGTCGAGAATGGTCGCCAAGTCAGTCGTTCCGTAAAGAACGCTGCCGTCGGACTTGAAGAGGATGAGCGGCGGGATCTCCTTCTTGTCATCGGCGCGCGCGACGCGGATGATTTCCGCGCCCGCGTCCTTTTCGACGAGCCCCTGCCCGCGCATCGCCGCCGCCATGCCGGCGATGCGCGGGTCGGCGTCGGCCTCGCCCTTCCACCAGTCGAAAGAGACGCCGAGATCGGCATATTCGGCTTCGATCGCCGCGCGCGAAACGGCGACGAAATGGCGCCAGAGCGCGCGATAGCCGGGCCGCCCCCCTTGCAGCTCGGCGGTCGCAAGGCGCGCTTCCTCGGCGCGGGCGGGATCCGCTTTGCAGGCGGCGGCCGCGCGCGGATAAAGCCGTTCGAGATCGTCGAGGCTGACCGGCGAGGCGTCCGGATAGGGACCCGGATAGCCCTTGTTGAAATAAGGAAGCCCCGGCTCTTCCGCGGCGAGCTCGGTGATGAGCTGGCCCATCGGCAACCCCCAATCGCCGAGATGAATATCGGCGATCACTTGATCGCCCGCCGCGCGCATCAGCCGCTTCAGCGCCTCGCCGATGATCGCCGAGCGCAAATGCCCGACATGGAGCGGCTTTGCGACATTCGGCCCGCCATAGTCGAGAATGATCGTCTCAGCCGGCGCGCGCCGCCACGCGCCGAGATTTTCCTTGAGATCGTTGACGAGCGCTCCGAGATGCGCGTCGGCAAGGGTCAGATTGAGAAAGCCGGGGCCGGCGAGCTCGACCTTGGCGAAGAGCGCGTTCGCCGCCAGCCGCGCCGCGATTTTTTCGCCGACCGCTCTCGGATTGGCGCTCGCCGCTTTCGCCGCGGCGAGCGCGCCGTTGCACTGGAACTGCGCGAGATCCGGCCGGTCCGACACGCGCACAAGGCCGAAGCCGCGCTCGAAGCCTTCCTCGGCGAAGGCCTCGCCGACGACGGACGAGAGCGCGTCGAGCAAGGTCATCAAAGCTCAGGAAATTTCAGGCTCTTGCCGGATCGATTGAATATCGCCTGATCCGGCGTCAGGCGAAGCCCGACGACGACTTCGAAATTCGTGCCGGCGATATCGGCGTTGGCGCGCGGAATGACGATTTCATCGACCTCCTGACGCGTCGTGCGCACATTCTCGCGCTCGCCAAATTCCACCGGCACGGCGAATTCGGCCTTTTCGATGACGTCAAGATTTCGCCGCGTCACCGCGACCCAATAGACGAAGTCGCGCTTTTGCGCCGAGCCCTTCGGGCCCCGTCCGAAGGCCATCTCGATATCAAGCTTGGCCTTGATCGGTTCGTCGGCGAAATAACGGCAATTGAGTTTCACATCGAGAATCTCGGCGGAATAGGCGATGTTTTCGAGTTCTTGGTCGCCGTCGAATTCAACCGCCCGCGCCGCGTCGTCGAGAACGACGACATTTGGACAAGGCGCAGGGTTGCGCTTCTTGGCCTCTTTCGACTTGTCGCTGCTGGCGCAGCCGGCGCTGAGCCCGGCTGCGGCGATAAGCGCGAGCGCTAACGCTTTGTTCATGCAGACAAACCCTTATATCTCCGGCTGGAAAACACCCGCGAAGAGCCGGAATTACGCCATGCCCGCGCCGCAAGGAGAGGCAAAACCTCGTAGCGGTTCAAAGGCGGGCGCGCAAGCGACCGGAAAAGTAAGGCGAGACCGATGGCTCATCTCGGCAAGCGCGCAATCGCCGTCAGGCTCGCCTCCCCCCGGGGCTTTTGCGCCGGGGTCGAGCGCGCCATAAGGACCGTCGAGGAAGCGCTCGCCGCCCACGGCGCGCCGGTCTATGTGCGCCACGAAATCGTCCATAACGCCCATGTCGTGGGGCGCCTGAAGCTCATGGGCGCGGTCTTCATCGAGGATCTCGCCGAGGCCCCGGACGGGCGGCCCCTCATCCTTTCCGCGCATGGCGCCCCGCGCGCCGTTCATGAGGCCGCGCGCGCGCGGGCGCTGACGACGATCGATGCGACTTGCCCCCTCGTCCAGAAAGTCCACGCCGAGACCCGCCGCCATGTCGCCAAGGGGCGGCATGTGATCCTGATCGGCCATGCCGGCCATCCCGAAGTCGAGGGCACGATGGGCCAGGCGCCCGCCGGCGCCGTCACGCTCGTTCAGACGCGAGAAGCCGCCGAAGCGCTTCGCGCGCCCGACGGGCCGCTCGCCTATGTCACGCAGACGACGCTCTCGGTCGACGACGCCGCGGTGATCGTCGCTGTCTTGAAAGCCCGCTTCCCAAGTATCGAAGGACCGCGCATCGCCGATATTTGCTATGCGACCACCAACCGGCAGGCCGCCGTGAAGCGGATTGCGCCCGGCGCCGATTTCGTCATGATCATCGGCTCGGCCAATTCGTCGAATTCGCGCCGGCTTGTCGACACGGCGCTCGCCGCCGGGGCGAAAGCGGCAGGGCTCGTCGACGATCCGGATCGTTGCGATCTCGGCGCGCTCGACAAGGTGAATATTCTCGGCGTCAGCGCCGGCGCCTCGGCGCCGGAGATTCTTGTCGAGCGCCTGCTTGCGCGGCTCGCCGAATTGT
>JBFXBB010000288.1:0-3724 GCA_050183685.1 Amphiplicatus sp. | reverse complement strand
GGCGTCGCTTTCGTCTTCAGGAGGCCGAGATCGGTGCCGCAATGAGGCTCGGTCAGATTCATCGTGCCGCCCCATTCGCCGGAGATCATTTTCGGCAGATAGGTCTCCTTCTGCTCCGCCGAGCCATGCGCATGGATCGCGTCGGCGGCGCCGCGCGCAAGGCCCGGATACATGCTGAACGCCATATTGGCGGCCGACAGCATTTCATTGACGGCGATCCCAAGGACGTAAGGCAGGCCCTGGCCGCCATAGGCGGGATCGGCCGAAAGCCCCTGCCAGCCGCCTTCGCAAAAAGTCCGGTAAGCTGCTTTAAAGCCTTTCGGCGTCGTCACCGATCCGTCCTTCTCGCGCGCGCAGCCTTCCTTGTCGCCCGAATGGTTGAGCGGATGCAAAATATCGGCGGCGAGCTTGCCCGCTTCTTCAAGGATCGCCTCGACGACATCGCGCGAGGCGTCCGAAAAGCCGGGAAGGTTGGAATAGCGCGCGATGTCGTAAACGTCATGGAGGAGGAATTGCATGTCGCGGATGGGGGCGGCATAGGCGGTCATTTCGGGGCCTCCTTCTGGATTTGGCGGTAGGCAGTAGGAAGTAGGAAGCAACATAATATGCGCCGCCGCCTACCTCCTAATGCCTCCTAATGCCTACTAATGCCTAATGCCTACTGCCTGCCGCCGCGCCGCATTAACTCCCTGTTAAGAATCCGCGTCCCCGACAGAAGCGAATCAGGCATTTACTCTTTGCGGGGGCGGCGAAGCGCCTTACCGCTCGGTCGATGCGTCCGGGCGGGAATGGGTCTTCCGCCGCGCCAAAAATATTGGGACCGGTGTCAGCCATGAAATCGAACGCGCCCTGGAGCGTCAAAGGCATCGAGCGGGACGCAAGGGAGACCGCCAAAGAGGCCGCGCGGCGCGAAGGCATGACCGTCGGCGAATGGCTGAGCCAGGTGATCTTCGCCGCGGGCGACCCCGCCTCGTCGGACGGCGAGATTGAAGGGCTTAAAATCTCCGACCTCGTCAAGGCGATCGAGCATCTGAACAAGCGCGTCATCCACGCCGAGTTCAAAAGCGCGGCCGGGATCGACGATCTCGCGCGCAATTTCGGCGGCGCCGTCGAGCGCCTGCAACGCCTTGAGCGGATCAAGCCGGGCGATTTGGGCGCGGGCGCGGGCGCCGAGTTCGAAGACCGTCTCGCCCGCGTCGAAGAGAAGGTCGCCGACCGCCAGCGCATCGAGGCGCTGCGCGCGCTCGAACGGGCGGTCAGCCAGGCGGCGCTGCAATTCGACGCGGTGCAAAAATCCTCCCTCTCCCGCCTCGACGCGACCGAGCGGCAAATGCAGGAGCTGGCAAGCCGCCTCGACGAGGCGGCGCCGCTCGCCGACAGCGCGCCCGATCCGGCTTCAAAGCAACGCTTCGACGAGCTCGCCGCGCGCATTGCGCGCGCCGAAGAACTGGCGGCGCAGGCCGCCGAGCCGCCGGCCGAGGCCGATCCCGACTTCGCCGAGCGCACCGGCGCGCGGCTGCGCATTCTCGGCGACGAGATCAAACGCGGCGGCGATCAGATTCGCGCCCTTGAAGGTCTTATCAAGAAGCTCGCCGATCAGATCGACGCCGCCGAGCGGCGCAGCGCCGAAAGCGTCGCCAAGATCAGCGAGACGATTTCCGGCCTCACGACCGACCTCGCCCGGCCGCGCCACGACGAAACGCGCCAAGAGATCCAATCCGCCGTCGCCGCGATCGAAAGCCGCGCCGAAAAACGCATCGACGCGCTTGAGCAGTCTTTCGAAGAGGCGCTCGCCCGGTTCGGCGCCGCGCGCCCGGCGCGGCAAGACGAGATCGCGCCCGCCGAGGCCGAAAGCGAGGCCTCCAAACAAATCGAAGAAAAGCCGGACAGCGATTTCGGCGATCCGTTCGACGCGCTTGACGAACTCGAAGAAGACGGCCTCGCGGCGCGCGAGGCCGAGGATGACGCCGAGCCGCTCATCGATCTTGACACGGACGCCGTCGCGGATGACGAGGACGACGACGCGTTCGCCTTCGATCTCGACGCCGGAGACGACCCCGAAGACGCGCCTGACGACGAAGCGGTCCGCGCCGGGGAAGCGGCCGATGAGGCCGACGAGGACGGCGCGCTCGCGGTTCCGCAAGACGGGCTCGACGCGATTCTCGCCGAGTTCGACAGAGTCTCTGAACCGCCGCCCGCGCCGACGACCGAACTCGGCGACCTTCCGGCGGTCGATGACCGCGACGATGACGAGGCGGAGCCGGCCGCCATATCCGCCTCGAACGAGGCGATGACGCGGCGCAAGCTGACGCCGAAGCAACGCGCCATCCTCGCCGCCAAACTCCGTCGCCGGCGCCAGTTGGAGACGAACCGCGTCGCGCCCGAGCCGGATCGCGATCCGGCGCCGACCGCGCCCGCCGTCGCGCCAGCGACGACGGGCGACGCTCCGAGCGAGCGCCCCTCCGTCATGGCGCGCGTGACCCTGATGCTGGGCGGCCTCGCCGCCTGGCGTCCGCGCGAGGAAAGGCAAGAGAGCGCCCGCGACGACAATCCGAATATAAGCCGCGCCGCGCAGGCCGCCTTCCGCCATATCAAGACGAGGCCCATCACCATCGCGCTCGGCGTCGCGATCCTGATCGCCGCGGTCGCGCTCTTCTTTCTCGCGAAAGATCTGATGTTCGCCGGCAAGTCGGCGGCGCGAGCCCTTCAGCACGCCAGTCAGCCGGTCGGTCAGTCCGTCAATCAGGCGGCCCCGGCCGCAACGCCTGCGCCGCCAAAACCGACCGTCGCGGACGCGCAGGCCGACCCCCGCGCGCTCTATTTCAAAAGCGTCGCGGCGCTGAAGACCGCCGACAGCGACGCTGCGCTGCAAAGCGCCGTCTCGGACCTGAAACAGGCCGCCGAGGCCGGCCATGCGCCGGCGCAATTGCAGCTCGGCGAGCTCTACAAGCTCGGCCAGGGCGTGGCGCAGAACCCCGTCGAGGCGCGGCGCTGGTATGAGAAGGCCGCTCTCGGCGGCAATGTCCTCGCCATGCACCGCATGGGCGTCATGGCCGCGCGCGGGCAAGGCGGTTCCGCCGATCAGGCAGAGGCGGTCCGTTGGTTTGAAAAGGCCGGAAATCTCGGTCTCGTCGATTCCCAATATAATCTCGGCGCGCTCTTCCATCCGGGCGGAGACAGTTCGTCGAGCAGCATTCAGGACGCGGGCAAGGCTTATTATTGGTACGCCCTCGCGGCGAAGAACGGCGACGACCAGGCAGGCGCGCTCGCGCTCGGCCTCGGCGCCGGCCTGCCGGCGGCCAAGCGTAAATCGATCGACGCGGATATCGCAAAATGGTCGGCCGGAACGCCCGACCCGGCGGCGAATGAGATCGCGCCGGCGTCATAGAGCGGCTAACTTGGCGCGGCGGGCAATAAACCTCGATCAGCGCGCCCCGCGGCCCATCCTTCGTGACGCGCCTTCGGCGCTCCTCAGGATGAGGCTTTTCCTTGTTGCAACAATCTTCAGCCTCATCCTGAGGAGCCTCGCGAAGCGAGGCGTCACGAAGGATGGGCCAGGTATTCCGATTCGGATTTTGCCCGCCTTATGACTTTCCCGACCAGCGGACTTTAAAACGCGAGCCCCATTCTCTATGCCCTAACGCCCGGTCCCTAATCTCCATTCCCTAAGATGCAGATCTATCTGCCCATCGCCGAGATGCCCGTCGATCCCTTCAAGATCGGA
>JBFXBB010000287.1:0-3730 GCA_050183685.1 Amphiplicatus sp. | reverse complement strand
TGTAGAATGCGACGGGGAGCGGGCTCGGCGCGGCGAGCGCCTCGGCGAGAGAGATTCTCGGCGCGGCGCTGAAATCGAAAGGCGCCGCAAAACGCGTCGCCGCGCTTAGCGCCTATCTCAACAATAAGAATTTTGTCGATGACGGGGCCGACGCGGCGTTTGAGCGCGACGTCGCGCGCGCCGCCTCGGATCTCGGCCTTCCGAATGTCGCGCTCGCGGTGGCGCAAAACGCCGGCGCGCGCCTCGATCGGGAAACGGCGCTTGTCGCGGCCCGCGCGGCGCTCGACGCCGGGGAAGGCGAGAAGGCGCTCGCCCTTGCTGCGCCTTACGCGGATGATCCGTCTTTCGGCGAAATCGTCATCGGGGCCAATCTGCAATTGGAGCGCAATCATGCGGCCCTCGCCGCGGCGGCGGGGATGAAGGACTCAGGCGAGAAAGCGACGCTCGCCGCGCGCGCCGCCTGGCGCGCCGGCGAATGGAAGAGCGCGGCGTCCGCGTTCCGAAACGTCGATCCGCAGCGCATGACGGAGGAGATAGCGCTGCAATATGCGCTTGCCGCCTATATGGACGGAGAAACGACGCTCCCCCCCTCGGCGGAAGCGGTGTTGAAGCGCGAAAAGAGCCCTTCCTATGAAGGCGCGAAAGCGCTTTTCGCGCCGGCCCCATCGGCGTCGATCCTTGATCGCGGCAAAGCGCTGGTCGACGGCGCGTCTGAGGAAATCAAGCTTGTCGAGGAGATCCTGGGTCATGGATAACGCCGGCTATATCGGCCTTTCCCGCCAGTCGGGGCTGCTCCGAGAATTAAATTCGATCGCGAATAATATCGCGAATGTCAGCACGAGCGGCTATCGACGCGAGAGCGTCATCTTCGCCGAGCATGTGAAGGCCGTCGGGGCCGATCCGAGCCTTTCGATCGCGACGATGAGCCATCGCTACGCCGATTTCAGCGAAGGCGAGATCAGGGGAAGCAACAACCCGCTCGATCTCGCGATCGAGGGGCAGGGATTTTTTCTCGTCGAATCGCCGAACGGGCCGCGGCTGACGCGCGCCGGTTCCTTTACGCTCAATGAGGTCGGCGAGCTTATCAATGGAACGGGGCGGCGCGTGCTCGATGAGGGCGGCGGCGCGCTCGTCATCCCGCCTCAGGCGGGTCCCGTTTCCGTCGCGCCGGACGGCGCGATCTCGGCGGGCGGCCAGCCGGTCGGAAAGCTCGGGCTTGTCAACGCCGATCCCGCTTTTCTTGTGCGCGAGGGCGACAATCTCTTCCGCGCCGAGAAAGGCTATGAGCCGGCTGAGCGCGCGCATGTGCGCCAGAACGCGATCGAAGGCTCGAATGTCAGCGCGGTCGCCGAGATCGCGCGCCTCATCGAGGTGCAGCGCACATATGAGATGGGTCAGAAATTTCTTCAGGACGACGACGAGCGCATCAAGCGCACGGTTCAGGAATTGGGGCGGCCCTAAGGGCGCATGAAGGACGAAAAAGGAGGCTCCGATGCGGGCTTTGAGCATAGCGGCGACCGGGATGGACGCCCAGCAGACGCGGGTCGAGGTGATCTCGAACAACCTCGCCAATATGAACACGACCGCCTTTACGGCGCGCCGCGCCGAATTCACCGATCTTCACTATCAGATCGTGAAGGCGGCCGGCGCGTCGTCGGCGTCGGACGGCTCGGTCGTGCCGGAAGGCGTGCAACTCGGCCTCGGCGTCAGAACCGCGTCGATTTCGCTCGACATGACGCAAGGCACGCTGAAAGAGACCGGCGGCGATCTCGATCTCGCCATCGAAGGCGACGGCTTTTTCGAGATCAACTTGCCGTCGGGCGTCTCGGCCTATACGCGCGACGGATCGTTCAAGCGCACCGGCGAGGGGCTTATCGTCAATGGCGACGGCTATACGCTCGCCGGCGGCGTTACGATCCCCAGCGACGCGCGCAGCATCGCGGTCAATTCGCAAGGCGAGGTCTACGCTTATTTCGACAATCAGCCGCAAGGCCAGCTTCTCGCGACGATCAATCTCATCAGCTTCGCAAATGAAAAGGGCTTGGAGCCGATGGGCGGCAATCTCTATCTCGAAACGGCGGGATCGGGCCCCCCGATCATCGGCGAGGCCGGTCTCGACGGGCTCGGCGTGATCCGCCAGGGCTATCTTGAAGAATCGAATGTCGACGTCGTGCAGCAGATCGCCGAGCTCATCGAGGCGCAGCGCGGCTATGAGCTGAACTCCAAAGTCATTTCCGCGGCCGACCAGATGCTCGGCGCGACAACGCAGATCAGGTGACGTCATGAAACGGTTTTCCGGACTGATCGCCGCGACCATTCTTGCGACCGGCTATGCGCCGGCATTCGCCGAAGAGATCGTCGCCGCGCGCAATATCCGCGCCGGCGCTATGCTTCTCGCCGGCGATATCGAAACGCCGAAGAGCGAGACGGCGCTTCGCTTCGCCGCGACCCTCATCGGCCTTGAGGCTGCGCGCAATATCTATCGCGGCCAGCCGATCGTCGAAAGCGATCTGCGTTCGCCGACGCTCATCGCGCGCAATACCGTCGTGACGATGGAATTCGTCAAGGGACCGATGCAGATTTCGACCGAGGGCCGCGCGCTCGACCAGGGCGGGATGGGCGATCGCATCCGCGTCATGAATCTCGCTTCGAAGCGCGTCGTCTCGGGCGTGATCGTCGGCGGCAATCTCGTGAGGACAAGACAATGAGGCGTCGGTTTTTGCTTTTCGCGTCTGCATTCGCCCTGCTCGCGACAGGTTGCGTCAGTCGCGCCGATCATTTCGGCAGGGCGCCGTCCATGAGCCCGCCGGGCGCGCCGCGCGAACCCGTCCCGCCGATTTCGCCGGAGCGTGTCGCGCTTGCGCGCGCTACGCGGCCGGCGCCGGCCGAAGAGGGGCCGTCCGGCTCGCTGTGGCGGTCCGGTCCGCAATCGCTCTTCGGCGACCGGCGCGCGCGCACGCTCGGCGATATCGTCACCGTCGTTATTGAGCTCGACGAGGAAGCCGAGATCAAGAACAGAACAAGCCGCACGCGCGACGCCCAGGAAGGCCTTTCCGTCCCGAATATATTCGGGCTTGAATCGCTGGCGGCCAAAGTGCTTCCGGGCGGGGCGACGCTCGATCCGGCGATCGACGCCTCGTCGAATTCGACGACGAATGGCGACGGGTCGATCAAGCGTCAGGAAAAAGTGACGTTGCAGGTCGCCGCGACGGTCGTCGGCGTCCTGCCGAACGGCCATATGGTGATCGCCGGCAATCAGGAAATGCGGGTCAACAGCGAGCTGCGCGACCTGCAAGTCGCGGGCGTCATCCGTCCCGAAGACATCTCAAGGCGCAATACGATCACTTATGAAAAAATCGCCGACGCGCGCATTCTGTACGGCGGCAGAGGATCGATCACAGACCTACAGAATCCGCGCTACGGCCATCAGGCGCTCGACGCGGTTTTGCCTTTCTGATCATGCTCAAATATCTTCCATATGCGCTCCAGGCCCTCGCCGCGATTCTCGGGATAGGGCTCGGTTTGTGGCTGAAATCCGGCTCGACGCCGGCGCACGAGGCCGGGACGCATGACGAAGTCCCCCATGACGTGAAGGACGCGCACACGAAGCCCGAAAAGACAGCAAAGCACGCTGAGAAAAAGGTCGAGCAACACGCTGAAAAGAAAGACGACAAGAAGAACAAAAAGAAGTCAGAGAAGGGCGGTCACGGCGACGGTCATGGAGGCAAAG
>JBFXBB010000286.1:0-3795 GCA_050183685.1 Amphiplicatus sp. | reverse complement strand
CTTGGGCCGAGGCGCTTTTGAAGCAGAACCCCGAGGCCGTCATCGCCAATTACCATTCGCTCGGCCTTTTCGATCCGGAGGGCGACGCGCCGACCGATGCGAGCCTTGCCGCGCCGTGGATCGACGGGTTCTGGACGGACGAGACAGGGCGGCAAAAGGCGCTCGGGGATTATTTGCGCGGTTCGCCTTATACAAACAGCGCTCAGCAATAGCGCCTGGCCCTAAAAATCCTTTTTCCAATTCGCGGAGACTGTCTGGTCGCCGTCCTGCTGGATTTTCGTCTCAACGGAAATCGACTTCGTCACGTCATATTCCACGCGGATCGAACCGCTTTCCCCGCGCGCGTCCTGCGTCGCCGAGACGAACAGGCCGTCGGCGACATATTTTCCGACTTCGAGTTCGCTCGCGCCGGTTTCGGGATCGATATCGAGGCTCAGCATATCGACGCCGAGCATACGGCGCGCGCGGCCAGTGACGCCGACGCCGCCAAAAGGGCCGACGCCGGTGAGCTGGGCGAGCGCCTGGGCGACTTGCAGGGTTTCAAGCGCGGTAAGCTCGGTCGCGGGCTTGCCGAAAAGGATGAGCGCCATGACGTCGTCGGCGGGACGCGAGGGCGTCGAACTGAGCGAGATCGAGGGCGACTCCGCGCGGCCCTTGATCTCGATCACGGCGGTCATGCCTTCGCCTGTCTCATTTTCGGCGCGGATGTCGAGCATCGGATTGCCCGGCGCGTAGCGGTCAAACTGGATCGCGCCGCGCGTCAAGGAGAACCGGCGGCCGGCGAAGTCGAGATAACCGCGCCGAAGCGCGAGCGAGCCTTCGATAAGCGGATTTTCGGCGTCGCCCTTCACCGTAAGGGCGGCGCGCCACTCGCTTTCGAGGCCGCGCCCGCGCACAAAAAGTTTGTCGTCGCCGGCAAGCTTGAGGTCGAGAACAACGGGCGGCGCGGCGTCGAATTCGGTCTCGGCGCCATTCGCCTCTTCGCCGTCGATCGGCACGACGTCGATGTCGACGAGCGCGCTCGGCGGGCCATTGGCGAGCGTTGCGTCAAGTTCCCTGACCGTGATCTCGCCTGTCGCCTCGATCGAGCGGAGCGGGCCGGCGATGGCGACCTCGCCGGTGGCGACCGCGGCTGAAATGGGCCCCGCGGAAAAACGCGCGCCGTCGAGCGTCAAGGCGCTGTCGATCGACGCCTCCTCGCCGAGAGAGGCTTTGCCGGCGAAAGAGACTGTCTGCCGCTCCTGGTTGACGCCGCGCGCCTTGAAGTCAAAGTCGATGGCGGTCGCGCCGCCGCCCGCCCGCGCCGTCGCCTCGCCATTGATATGGGTGATGCTGAGGCCGGAGCTAAGCTCCGTATAGGCGCCGTCGTTCATTGCGAGGCGGCCGGCGATTTCCGGACTCTTGACGGTTCCGCCGAGGCTCGCGCGCGCCGCGATCGCGCCTTCGAGCGCTTGTAGCGAGGGCGGCATATAGGCGGCGACGGTCTCGATCCGTCCGTCATAGGTGAAGGCGCCTTCGAGCGCGCCCTCGAAGCGCACGCCAAGATTCGGCGTGCGATTGAGGAGGAGGGGCAGCGCGAGATCGAAAGCGACGCCGTCTTCCGGACCGCTGTTCGAGAGGCGGAGGCTTTTTCCGTCCCAGGCGAAATCTCCGGCGAAACGCGCATCCGCGCGGTCCGCAAGGCGCGAGCGCGCCTCAAAGTCACCGGAGGCGACATTCTCGCGTTGCGTGTCGAGGTCGAGACGGAGGGAAAAAACGGCCGCCTGCTCGCGCAGCGGCGCTTCCTTCGCCGTGAGTTTGGCGCGCCAGCGCGTCGAGGAGAAAGATCCGTCGAGCGCGAGCGCGCCTTTCTCGCCGAGCGAAGCTTTGAGCCCGCTCACCGCGACGCCGCCGTCGAAGAGAAGCGTCGTCGGCGAGGTCAGGCGCGCCGGAACGCCGTTCAGCGCGCCCTCAAGCGTCGACAGGACGAGACTTGGCTTTTCTTTCAGATTTGCGCGCCCGATAAGCCGCATCTTGTCGATCTTTCCGATCGAGGGCAGGGCCGCATTCGTCAGAGACGCGTTCACCGCGAGGGCCGTCGACGGGCCTTGCACCCGCGCTTCAACGGCGCCGACCGCGATGTCGCCGCTCGAAAGGTCGGAGGCGGCGAGCGCGATGTCGTTCGCGCCGCCCTCGCGGGCGAGGGCGCCTTTGACCGAAAGCTCGCCCGCCAGGAGAACGCCCGGCCAAGGCTCGGCGCCTTTCATCCCTTTATAAGCGAGGTCCATCTCGACCGCTTCGCGGGCCGGGCTGTAAGCGGCCTCGCCGGTGAGCGAGAAGTCTTTCGCCTTGACTTCGACGCCCGTTAGCGCTATTGTTCCGTCCTCTGAGCGAACCGCGTTCGCCTTGAGCGTTTCTTTCCCTTTTTTGGCGTATCCGGCTTTGAGGCGTCCGGCGACGGTCGCGGAAATATCCGTGTCCGTCCTTTTGAAGCGGATGGTTGCAACCGACGGGGGAAGGGCGCCGTCGCCGATGGCGACGCGCGGCAGGTCGAGCGCGATTTCCCCGCCGAGGCCGTCTATCGGGCCGGCGGCGGAAAGCTGGGCGGCGATGTCGGCGTCCGGCGAGAGACCGCCGGCAAGCCGGCGCGTCATCTCAGGCGTCGCCAAAGCCGCGCCGCCAAGAGCCAGCGCGTCCCGCGTCAAATCCCACCGCGCCTCGCCCTCGAAATGCGAGCCGTCGGGCGTGGTCAGGGCAAGTTCGTCGAGGCGGATGAGGCCCTCCTCGCCAAGGCTCACGACGGACTGCGCGGCAAGGCCCGCGTCGAGCGGGAGCGGCCATCGCTCGCTCGGCGCGAGCGTCAGCGCCGCGAGCCCGGAAAGGCGCGTCTTGAAGTCGGTCTTGCCGCCTTCGAGCGCGAGCGTGATGTCGGGCGCGGCGAATGTCGCATCGAGGGCGTAGGCCCGTTCCCCCGCCGCGGCGTCGAGCCCGAGCGTTCCGGCGAGCGAGGCCGTCGCGCCGAAAATATCGCTCAAGTCGCCGAGTTTCTCGCCGAAGGTTACGGCCGCGTCGACGCGCAGCGTATCGGCTTCATAAAGATCGCCGGCGAGGCGGCTGTCGATCGAACCGAAGGCGCCGATATCGCCTTTGACGGCGAGAATGAAATTCGCAGGCGGGGCGTCGCCATGCGCTTCAAGGCGAAGCGGGGCGTCAAGACCGAGAAGCGCGGCGATAAAGCCGTCCGCCGCCGCGGCGATGGCGAGATCGACGACGCCGCGCCGCCGCGGGCCGAGCGCGATCGTCGCGTCGATCTTGTCGCTGTCTCCCGAACTTGTCACTTTGAGACGAAGATCGAGTGAGCGGCCGTCCATGCCGACGGCGCCGACGGCGTTGAGCCGCAAAGCGCGCCCCGCGACGTCTTCGTCGACGACAAGATTGTCGAGCGTCAAATAGCCGATCGACAAGGCAGGCAAGTCGCGCGGCAGGCTGAGAAAAACCGGTTTCTTCGGCGGGGATTCATTCCTTTTCTCCGGCGGCGGCGCGAGGAGATGCGCGCCCCTTATCGAAAGACGGCCGATGTCGACGCGGCGCAAGACCGCAAGCGCGTTCCAGTCCATCTCAAGGCGGTCGACGCGGAGCCAGGCCCGCCCGTCTTTCGTGAACACGACATCGCTGAGGACGACATTGTTCGGCAGGACGCCGCCGAGCGCGCCGATCTCGGCCTTTCCGCCAATCGCCTTGCCGGCCTCTTTCTCGATCAGGGAGACGAGAAAGGCGCGCCCGGGCGGCGTATGAAAAAGAACCAAAAGCAGATCG
>JBFXBB010000285.1:0-3808 GCA_050183685.1 Amphiplicatus sp. | reverse complement strand
TCATGTAGGAAGCGTTGATCGAGGCCTTCGGCGCGATTCAGGCTGACGCGGCGGTGGTCGTCGCCTATGGCTTTATTCTGCCGAAAACGATCCTCGAAATTCCGCGTTATGGATGCTTCAATCTCCATGCCTCGCTCCTGCCGCGCTGGCGCGGCGCGGCGCCGATCCAGCGCGCGATCATGGCCGGCGACGCGGAAACCGGCGTCGACGTGATGCGGATGGAGGAAGGGCTCGATACGGGCCCGATCCTGCTTTCCGAGACCGTGAAGATTACCCAAAACGACACCGCGCAGACGCTGCATGACCGTCTCGCGCTCATCGGCGCTGAGCTCTTGCCGCGCGCCCTCGCAGCGGTCTCGCGCGGCGGCGCGCTCGAAACTCCGCAAGCCGCGACGGGCGTCACTTACGCAGCGAAGGTGACGCCCGCCGAAGCGCGGATCGACTGGACGGGCCCGGCGCGCCTCGTCGATTGCCAGATTCGCGGCCTCTCGCCTTTTCCGGGCGCATGGTTCGAGGCGGCCGGGCGGCGGGTAAAAGCGCTCCTCTCACGCGAGGCCGCCGGCGCCGGCGCGCCGGGCGAGGTCCTTAAAGCCGACGATCGCCTGATCGTGGCTTGCGCTGACGGCGCGGTCGAACTCCTGAAATTGCAACGCGCCGGCAAGGCGGCGCAAAGGCCGGCCGAATTCTTGCGCGGTTTTCCCTTGCCGGACCGGCTTTAGATGCCCCGCTATAAGCTCATCCTCGAATATGACGGCGGGCCCTTTGTCGGCTGGCAGCGCCAGGAAAACGGACCGTCCGTTCAAGGCGCGCTTGAAGCGGCCGCGCGCGCCTTCACCGGCGCCGACGTCACCGCTCACGCAGCCGGGCGCACCGACGCCGGCGTTCATGCGCTCGCGATGGGCGCGCATCTCGACCTTCCCGGCGGGCATTCGGCGGCGACGGTGCGCGACGCCCTCAACCAGCATCTAAAGCCCGCGCCGATCGCAGTCCTGTCCGCCGAAGAGGCGAGCGAGGATTTCCATGCGCGCTTTTCGGCGCGCGCGCGGCATTATCTCTACCGCATCGTCAATCGCCGCGCGCCGCTGACATTGCAAGCCGGCCGCGCCTTTCTCGTCCAGGGCCGGATCGACATCGCGCCGATGCGCGAGGCCGCGGCCCTGCTCATCGGCAAGCATGACTTTACGACCTTCCGCTCCGCGCAATGCCAATCGGCCTCGCCGGTAAAGACGCTGACGGCGCTCGTCATTGAGCAGTCGGGCGAACGCATCGACATTTACGCCTCGGCGCCCTCTTTCCTGCATCATCAGGTGCGCTCGATCGCCGGCACGCTCTTGCAGGCGGGACTCGGCCGCTGGAGTCCGGCGCAAGTGAAGGCGGCGCGCGATGCGGCCGACCGCGCCGCCTGCGGACCGGTCGCGCCGGCGCATGGCCTCTACTTTCTGAAGGCGGATTACGACAGGACGTGAAGCAAGGAGAGCGCAACGACGCCGACGATCGAACGCGCAAAAAATCCGACGATCACCACAAGCGCGATAAGGCCGACCGTCGTCGACACATTGGCGGCGAGACTGCGTCGCAGGACGCCCCAGGTGACCGCGAGCACGAAAGCGAACATCGGCAACAGGAGAACGCCGAGAAGCTCGCGCCGAGAGACAAAGCTGATAATGGCGAGGGGGGCCGCCTCGGCGATCGCGATCATCGGTTGCAGCCAATTAAAGCCGATAATGACGTCGGCGACGCGGCGCGAGGCGCCCATAGCGCGCGCCGCAAGGACAAGCGCGGCAAGGCTCGCCGCCCAGTCGACGACATAGGCGGTCATTTCCGTCGTCACCGCGAAGGCGAAGGGCGCGTCGAGAAGCGCCGAGGACGGAAATTCCGCGATTCGCGAGGCGGCGCGCCGGAGCGAGACGACGCCGAGAAGGGCGAAGGGCGCGGCGAAAAGGATTCCCCAGAATGAGTGGAAAACGCCGTCGACCGAACGGTCGAGGCCCGCGGCCCAGCCTTCGCGGTTCCAGGCCATATTCCAAACGCCCGCGATCTGCCGCGCCGCATAATCGAGATCGATCACGCGCGCGGCCTCGCGAAATAGCGCGCGAGAATGTCGGCGTAGATGTCGGCGAGACATTCGATATCGGCGATCGAGGCGCGTTCGTCTATCTGGTGGATGGTCGCGCCGAGCAGCCCGAATTCGCAGACCGGGCAATGATCCTTGATGAAGCGCGCATCCGACGTGCCGCCCGTCGTCGAATAGACCGGCCGCCGGCCGAGACGCGTCTCGGCGGCGTCGGCGATGAGGGCAAGGAAGGCCTCGTCGCGGGTCAGGAAAGCCTCGCCGGAAATGACCGCCTTCATCGCATAGCGAACGCCGGCCTCGGCCGCCATCTTGTCAAGGCGGGCGCGCAAATGCGCCTCCAGCGCAGCGCCGGACCAAGTCGGGTTGAAGCGGACATTGAAACGGGCGCTGGCGCTCCCGGGAATGACATTGGCGGCGGGATTGCCGACCTCGATATCGGTCGCTTCGAGATTGGACGGCTCGAAGTCCTCATAGCCCTCGTCGAGCGGCGTTTCGCTCAAATCGACAATCATGCGCGCGAGCGCCGGAAGCGGATTTTGCGCGCGCGCGGGATAGCCGACATGGCCCTGCTTTCCCGTCACCGTCAGCCAGCAATTGAGGCTGCCGCGCCGGCCGACCTTGATGAGGTCGCCGAAGGCCGCGTAGCCGGAGGGTTCGCCGACAAGGCAATGGTCGAGGCGCTCGCCGCGCGCGGCGAGCCAGTCGAGAACCTTCCGCGTGCCGTTGATCGCGGGGCCTTCCTCGTCGCCGGTGATCAGCAGGCTGAGCGCGCCGCTGACAGCGCCTTTCTCGATCACGCGTCCGGCGGCGGCGACGAAGGCGGCGATCGCGCCTTTCATGTCGGCCGCGCCGCGGCCCCAGAGCGCGCCCTCCGCGATCGCGGCGTCATAAGGAGGATGGGTCCAGGCCGCGGCCGGTCCCGGCGGAACGACGTCCGTATGCCCCGCGAAACAAAAATGCGGCGCGCCCGCGCCCCATTTCGCATAGAGATTGTCGACCGGCGCTTCGCCCTCTTCGGTGAAGACAAGCCGCGCGCAATCAAAACCGAGGGTTCTGAGCGCGTCCTCGACAATGTCGAGAGCGCCCTCGTCAACAGGCGTGACCGAAGGACGCCGGATCAGGGCGCGGGCCAGTTCAACAGGGTCGATTTCGCTCATCGCCCTCTGGTATCCTAGCGGGGCAGCCCTCACAAGGAGCGCCCGCCAATGCCCAAGATCGACATCGCCGCGACGTCCGCCGTCGCGCGCACTATCTATCCCGAGGCCTACGCGAAAGTCGTCAAGGGACGCTCAAAAAAGCAGCTCGGCGAGGCCGGCGGCCTCACCCAATTCGGCGTCAACCTCACCCGCCTCAAGCCCGGCGCGGCCTCCGCCCATCGCCATTGGCATCGCAATGAAGACGAATTCATCTACATTCTAGAGGGCGAAGCGACGCTCATCGAAGACGACGGCGAGACCCCGTTGCGCGCCGGGGACTGCGCCGCTTTCAAGGCGGGAGCGGTTCTCGGCCATCACCTCGTCAACAGATCTTCGCGCGATGCGGTAATCCTGGAAGTCGGCTCGCGCGCCGAAGACGAGGTCGTCACCTATACCGATCCCGAGGTCGACCTGCTTGTCGTCAAAGAGCGGGGACGCTGGACCGCGCGTCATCGCAATGGAACGCCCTATTAGCCCCCTCACAAATAAATCGTTTACGGAAAACTCCGGACTAGACGGAAATTAAAGATCGGAAGAG
>JBFXBB010000284.1:0-3812 GCA_050183685.1 Amphiplicatus sp. | reverse complement strand
GCCGAAGGCGTAGGGTGGCAGGGGCAGAGGGGCTCGAACCCCCGACCTACGGTTTTGGAGACCGTCGCTCTACCAGCTGAGCAATACCCCTAGGGTCGGCTTTCCCATAAGGCGCGGCCGGGACGCTTTCAAGGGGAGCGAAGAGCGAGGAGGAATATGCTCGCAGCAACGCCGATCCCTATTCGCTGCTCCTTCTTCGCTCTTCCCAGTTGACGTCGGCTGGAAAAAGTATAGCAAGGTCCCATCTTCCGAACAGTGCAAAGAGGCTAAAAAGCGTCCGGGTGGGCGCCCGAGGAGCCTTTGTTTCGGGAAACGAGGACGATCTTATGGCCAAAGGCAAAGCGTCGGGCGGCGCGATCATCGAGGGCGCCGCCGAGGAAGTTAAGAAGAAGAAGAAAAAGACCAATCCCGTCGAGTTCGTTCAGCAAGCGATCGCTGAGGCCCGCAAAGTCACCAGGACCTCGCGCAACGAGACCCTTATCTCGACCGTCATGGTGCTGATTATGGTCGCGATCATGTCGCTCTTTTTCTTCGGCGTCGACTGGCTGATCCGCCTCTTCGTCACCTCGATCCTCTCTCTGAATTAGGATCTCTCATGGAACATAAATGGTATATCGTCCATGCCTACTCGAATTTCGAGAAGAAGGTCGCCGAGGCGATCAGGCAAGCCGCGAAGGAAAAAGGCGTCGAGGATCTCGTCGAGGACGTCTTTGTGCCGACCGAGGAGGTCGTCGAACTCCGGCGCGGCCGCAAGATCAATACCGAACGGCGCTTCTTTCCGGGCTATGTGCTCGTGAAGATGGTCTTGAATGACGACACCTATCACCTGATTAAGGACACCCCGAAAGTCACGGGCTTTTTGGGGCAGAGCAACAAGCCGATCCCCGTCACGCAGAAAGAAGTTGATCGCATTCGCGGCGTGATGACGGACTCGGCCGAGCGGCCGCGTCCGACGGTCTCCTTCGAGATCGGCGAGAATGTCCGCGTCACCGACGGGCCTTTCGCCTCCTTTTCGGGCGTCGTCGAGGATGTCGACGAGGACGCCGCGCGGCTCAAAGTGGCGGTGTCGATTTTTGGTCGGGCGACTCCGGTCGAACTCGAATTCGGCCAGGTCGAAAAGGCGAGCTAGACCAGCGAGCAATTGATCGGCATCGCCGAATTCTCCGTCATCCCCGCGTAGAGGAGCGGCGGGCGCCGGCGCGAGCGGCCCCTGGGTCCTGAATGGCCGCTTCGCAGTCTTCAGGATGACGGCGGCTGATCAATAGAACGGCGGTGAATTAAGCGAATCGCCGTCGTCAATTCCCGTTAAAGGAGAATAAGCGCGCAAAAAACGCTTGCGTTTAGCGTAAATGTAAGTTTATAACATCACTGGCGGCGGCCGAGTCGCGTGAGTCCGCCGGATCCAATCAAAGTTTTGTTCGAAGTTTCGTTGCGTAGAGTCCCGTTGCGTAGCGGCGGGCGGCCTCAAGTCCCCCATAGAGGCCGCCCGCTTCATTTTGCATTTTACGCCTCTGCGGGTCTCCGCCAAAATTACAAACGCAGTCGCGGCTCCCTTATTTCGCGGCGCGGCGGCCTTTCGCAGCGCGGCGGCGGAAACAGCGTCCCGGCGGCTCTTCCTATCGGGCAAAGGCGCTTGCCCCGCCGCCGCCGATCCGCTAGACGACGCCTCTTTCGCGGCAGGTCTTGGCCGAAGTCCTGGTCGAACCGGACCGCGACCCTTCAACCCTTGGAAGGTCATCATGGCGAAGAAAATAGCTGGCTCCCTGAAGCTTCAGGTGCCGGCGGGGGCGGCGACGCCGTCCCCGCCGATCGGTCCCGCTCTCGGTCAGCGCGGTCTCAATATCATGGAATTCTGCAAGTCGTTCAACGCGGCCTCGCAGCAGATGGAGAAGGGGATGCCCATCCCCGTCGTCATCACGATTTACTCCGACAAATCCTTCACCTTTTCGATGAAAACGCCGCCGGCGTCTTATTATCTGAAAAAGGCGGCCAAGATCGACAAAGGCGGGGCGACGCCAGGGCGGACAATCGCCGGCTCTGTCACCGTCAAGCAATGCCGCGAGATCGCCGAGGCGAAAATGAAAGACCTCAACGCCTCCGATATCGAGGCGGCGACGAAAATCATCATGGGTTCGGCGCGGGCCATGGGCCTTCAGGTGCAGGATTAACGACATGGCCCTCGGAAAAAGAATCAAAGCCGCCCGCGAAAATGTCGATCGCATGAAGTCCTATCCGGTCGGCGAGGCGGTCAAGCTCGTCAAGGCGAACGCCAAAGCCAAATTTGACGAAACGATCGAGATCGCGATGAATCTCGGCGTTGATCCCCGGCACGCCGACCAGATGGTGCGCGGCGTCGTCAGCCTCCCGAACGGCACCGGACGCAGCGTTCGCGTCGCCGTCTTCGCCAAGGACGCGAAGGCCGAGGACGCGAGGAAAGCCGGCGCCGACATTGTCGGCGCAGAAGATCTCGTCGAAAGGGTGCAGGGCGGTTTTTCGGATTTCGACCGTGTCATCGCGACGCCGGACATGATGGGTCTTGTCGGCCGGCTGGGGAAAATTCTCGGCCCGCGCGGTCTGATGCCGAACCCGAAAGTCGGCACGGTGACGCCCAATGTCGCGCAGGCGGTCAAGGACGCCAAAGGCGGCGCCGTGCAGTTCCGCGTCGAGAAGGCGGGAATTGTTCATGCTGGCGTCGGCAAAGCGAGCTTCGCCGAGGAAGCGATCGTCCAGAATGTGCAGGCCTTCATCGACGCGGTCGCGAAAGCGAAGCCGGCCGGGGCGAAGGGAACCTATATCAAGAAGATCGCGCTCTCCTCGACCATGGGGCCGGGCGTGAAGATCGACCCCTCCGCGGCGAGCGCCTGATCGCGCTCGCGCGTCATTCTTTTCGGCAGCGCGAAAACCGTCCCGCCCGCGCCATCCCCTTTCATGAAAAAGCCGGCATGAAAAAGCCGACGCCGAAATTATCGGCGCCGGCTAGTCAAGAGGGATGCGCGGCGTCCAAACGAAACAGCGGCGGACCTAGCGGTCCAGAATGAAAAGGCTAGAGAAACCAAGGCCTCCGCTGATCACGGCCGCCAACACGAGGATAGACGTTAGAACGGTCAACATGGCTCCCTCCTTTCTCGCGACGAACAGGATTGGCGGGGTCTCTGGTTCCCATAAGCAGGAGCCAAGCCAGGTTTACTTTTGGCCATGTGTTCGGGGTCGCCGCCCGTCAGCTTCGGCAGGCCCTTATAAATCGAAGAAGAAAATAGCGTGTTATGTAGCGTGCGCGGGGGGCCTTGATTTCGGCAGGAAAGTCTATATCAAGCCAGCCTCCGCTTGACGGGCGACCGTCGGACGGACCTGTCCAAGACTGCGGGCGCGAGTTTCTTGCTTAATATCCCGCACAGACAGAAGGAAATGGATCCGGGAGCTGGCCATCGAGCCGGCGCGGGCTGACCTTTCTGGGACAGGCTCTGGCGCATGACGCGCGGAGCCTTTTGGGTTTCCGTATTTCATTCGCCATCGACGCGGAGGGCCGCCTCAAGCGGTCCCGTGAAAGGCCTATGGAAAGGGATGCTGTCCGATGAACAGGACTGAAAAGGCGGACGCGGTCGAGTGGATCGGCGGGGTGTTCGACAAGAACGCCGTTGTCATTGTCGGCAATGCGGGCCTCACCGTGGCTGAGATGTCCGACCTCCGCGGCGAGCTTCGTCAAGCGGGCGCGCGCATCAAGGTGGTCAAGAACCGCCTCGCCAAAATCGCCATCGCCGGCAAGCCGGGCGAGAAGATCGCGCTTCTTTTTATAGGTCCGTCCGCCTTCGCCT
>JBFXBB010000283.1:0-3833 GCA_050183685.1 Amphiplicatus sp. | reverse complement strand
ATGACGCGGCAGTCGGGCGAAAGCCTTCGGATACGCAACTGGAATTCCCTTAAACAGCGGAGAAACCCCGTGAAAAAGATCATATCCATCGTCGCCCTTGGCGTAACGGTCCTGGCGTCCGCCGCGTCGGCGCAAACGCAAGCTGAGAGCGACGCCATCGCCCTGCTGACTACTGAGATCCGCGCGCTCTCGACTAAGATCGACGCGCTCAACACGGAGATCTCTTCGCTCAGAACGTCAAACACCGCAGCCGCGCCGCGCAATCGGCTGATCGATAGCAAAGAGATGGCGGCGATGGGCGTAGGGACCACCTGCGCAAACGCGCAGGCCTGCACGGCGCTTGCCGGCAATGTCTGCACGGAATTTGGCTATGGCAGCGCCGCGCGCCATCGCACCGTCGAAATGCGCGCCCCTGGCTCCGGCAGCGCGCAGTCTCGCGCGCTGACGCGCCTCTCTGCGGTCTTGTGCAACTAGATCGGGCGGGCGCGCCGTCGCCCCTTCGGCGGCGCCGTCAAAAAAAGGCGCGCATCGAATAAGCGCGTGTCGCCAAGCGCGCGTAAAGGCCCTTTGCGCCGCGTCGTTCTCGACCGTTTGCGTTTAGTCGTCGGCCTCTATCCGAGGGAAAGAAATGGGACACTCAAAACACAAACTCGGCCTTGCGCTCGGCGGCGCCGTGTCAGTCGCGATGGCGGGCGCCGCACAAGGGGGCGAGACGACTTACACCTATGACGCGCTCGGCCGGCTGGTCGAATTCGCGCCGGAAGACACCAATGTGATGTCATTCCATTATGACGCGGCAGGCAACCGAACGCTAGTCGAAATAGAGGGCGACGACGTCCCTCCGCCACCACCACCACCACCACCTCCACCTCCACCTCCTCCTCCTCCTCCTCCTCCTCCTCCTCCTCCTCCTCCTCCTCCTCCTCCTCCTCCTTCTCCGCCGCCCGGCGGGGTTGTCGTTCTGCCGCTCAACGGTTTTACGATCGTGCCGTTTCTCAACGAGTAACGCGCGGATAGCGGCGACTTTGTTTGCCGCCCGCGCCTGAAATTCGCGTTTTGTTGCTTTGCGTTCATTCTAAATGTCCGTACTCTGATTATGTAAGAGCGCGCGCCGAGAGGCGCGTCCTGGCAAAGGCCGCCGGGCGCTCAGTCAAGCGTTAGGAAACCGCCGCGCCGCACGCGAAGGGAGACGAAAGATGAAGTTTTGCGCCGCCGCCGCCGCCCTCGCCGCCTGCGATTTCGGCAAGCGCCTTCGGACATTCAAAGACCCCGGGCGCCGCCGACCGCCCTTCGGTCGAGCAGGGAACGGGGCGAGGGCGCGCCTCCGCGGCGCGGCGCCGGACATGTCTTTCAAGCAAATCGCCTTTGGGGAGCACGTGATGAGATTGCGGTCTGTATTTCGATTTTTGGCGCTGTTCGTCTGCGTGATCGCGTCGCCGGCATGGACGCAAACGATCGAGATACCGCAGGCGCCCTTTCGGGCGGCGGTAGATGGGAATGGCGTCGACGTAATCAGCCGGATTGTGCAGTCGGTCGAGCCGGAAATTTCAATCGGCTCCGGGTCCGCCACACTGAGCCATAGGCGTTTCACCATAAATCCCACTTACGGGCCAGAGGGCGCGCGCCACACAAACATGTACACCATTACGTTTCCTTGCCCCGAGGGCGTCTGCCCTGATCATTTGGCGCAAGTCGTGGTGAGCGGCCCCGGAAAGTCCCGCTGGTTCAATAGGGTAGGAGGCGTTTATGTCGCGCAGGATCCCGACGGCGACAGCCTGACGATTACTGACGCTGCCTTCACCTACACAATGCGCGACGGCACCGTCGTCATTTACGATCGTACTATTATCGCCAATGGCGCGTATTACTATGTCCCCCTGCTCTTAGGCGTCGCGACAACAATCGTGCGGCCGGACGGCGCAACGACCCATCTCATTTATCGGCGAACGCCCTATACCTACCAAGGGATTCAACGCTACGCCGTAAGACTCCAGTCAGTCACCAATAATTTCGGCTATCAGCTAAAATACTCCTATAAAAAGGATCAGATATCTGGAGTTGTGGACGTCGATGACTGGATGCAAATAACCTATGTGACGGCGATCGATAACGCGGTCGACTATTGCGATCCGACGGCTGACGGTTGCGCCGGCCTGACCAAAAACTGGCCCAAATTGGACTATGCCCAGTCTGCGCCGCCCTATCGCTATGTCATGGATCCAGAAGGAAACGCGACGGCCTATTCCAACCCCGGCATCGATACTTTCACCGTCAAGCGGCCGGGAGGAAGTTCAGATTTCATGACTCTCGCCTACAACCTGAATGACATTTCCCTCGTCACTTCCATTGAACTGGAGAAAGACGGGCTTGAAACGACTTATAGCTACGAGCCTTATTATGTGGACGTTTCCAATTCGTTCGGGACAAAAAGATATTCCTTCACGCCGCATTTCCCCTCGGACCTCATTGAACGCGTTCGCGACGAGCTCGGGCGGGAGACGGCCTACGCCTATGACAGCTCCGCCCGGATGACGAGCGAGACGCGGCCGGAAGGCGACAAGACGCTCTATAGCTATGACAGCCGGGGAAACCTCACGGAAATCCGCCAGGTCTCGAAAACCCCCGGAACGCCGGCCGACAGCGTCATCGAGATGGGCTATGACGCGACCTGCGTCTCTATCGCCAAATGCAACAAGCCCAACTGGTTCCGCGACGCCAACGGCCATCAGACCGACTTCACCTATGACAACACGACCGGCCAGATCCTCACCGAGACGCGGCCGGCGGTCGACGGCGTGCGGCCGCAAACACGCTACACTTATGCGACTCGCCACGCCTATTTTAAGAACGCCAGCGGCGTGATCGGGCCGCATGGCGAAGCGGTGAGCGTCCTCGTCTCGACCTCTTCCTGTTCGTCTGGGGCGTCCTGCGCGGGGACGGCGGCCGAGGAGCTTGTCGAGACCGATTACGGTCCGCAATCGACGGGCTCGCCGACCCATCTCCTGCCGCTTGCCGTCACCCTGCGGGCGGGCGACAATTCGGTCTCGGCGACGACGGGCTACGCCTATGACGATATCGGCAATAAGATCAGCGAAGACGGCCCCCTCGCCGGCGCGGCCGACACGATCTATTTCCGGTATAATCTCAACCGCCAGGTCACGGGCGTCATCGATCCCGATCCGGACGGCGCGGGGCCGCTCCCCCATGCCGCAACGCGCACGAGCTACAACGCCGACAGCCAGCCCTCGCTCGTCGAGACGGGCACGGTGAGCGGGCCCTCCGACGCCGCCTGGGCCGCCTTCGCCCCGCAGAGCAAGCGGACGATGACCTATGACGCCGCCGCGCGCCTTGCGACGGAGGCGAGCGCCGCCGCCGGCGGCGCCGCTGAGGAGATGCGGCAATACAGCTATGACGCGCGGGGCCTTGTCGACTGCGTCGCGCGGCGGATGAACCCCGCCGCCTACGGATCGCTCCCGGCGAGCGCCTGCGCGCTCGGTGCCGAAGGCGCGCAAGGCCCCGACCGCGTCGCCAGGAACATCTATGACGCGGCGGGCGAGCTTTTGCAGGTCAGGAAAGCGGTCGGGACCGCGATCGAGATCGCCGACGTCACCTATGACTATACGGCGAACGGCAAGACGCAGCAGGCAGTCGACGCCAATGGCAACCGGGCGCGGCTCGACTATGACGGCCTCGACCGGCTGCAAAAATGGACCTTCCCCGCGCCGGCGCGGGCCTCCGCCTTCGACCCGTCGACCCCGGCGAGCGCGCTCGCGACGGCGGGGGCGCTCAATGCGGGCGATTATGAGCAATATGGCTATGACGCGAACGGCAAC
>JBFXBB010000282.1:0-3854 GCA_050183685.1 Amphiplicatus sp. | reverse complement strand
CCCCGTCCGCCCGATCGTGTGAAGAAGCGCGACGCCTTCGGGAGCGAGGAGCGCACGGACTTGCCTGAAAAAAGCGCCATAGTCACGCGGCCCCACATGCTCGAACATGCCGACGGAAACGATGCGGTCGAAGCTTCCTTCGAGTTCACGGTAATCCTTGAGTTGAAAATCAACGCGATCCGAAAGCCCTGCCCGCATCGCGCGACCGCGCGCGACGTCAAGCTGGCGGGGCGATAGGGTGATCCCGAGAATGTTCGCCGATGAATAGGCGCGCGCGATGGCGAGAGCGAGACCACCCCAGCCGCAGCCGATGTCAAGAATGCGCGCATCTTCGCGCACATCGAGCTTTTTGATGATATGGCTCTTCTTGGCCTTCTGCGCCTCTTCGAGAGTCATGTTCTGACGATCGAAATAGGCGCAGGAATATTGCATGTCCTCGTCGAGAAAGAGGCGATAGAGCCGCTCTTCAATGTCATAGTGGCGGCGCGAATTCCGCCCTGAATTCATGATCGAGTTTGCGCCAGCGGCAGATTGGAAGAGCCGCGAGAATACACGCGTCGCGCGGCCTCCCCATGTCGCCTGGTATCGGCTGATATTCCGGAAAAGGATGGCGATCACATCGTAGACCGAACCTCGCGTAACGCGGATCTCTCCTTTTGTATAAGCATCCGGGAACGCATAGCTCGGATCGATCGAGAGGCGCCTCACGGCATTCACGTTGGAAATCTCGAACCCGGCCGTTTCGCCGCCCTCTCCGTATTCTCGGGCGCGTCCCGAAGGATAGACGACAGTGATCCGACCGTCCCGAATGACGCGTTTCAAGAGACTATCGAGCATCCTTTCGCTCAGCATGGACGCCTCCGCCGTTCTTTGGGCTTCATTAAAGAACAGGCGTCAGCGCGCCGACTTGACGGAGATCAAGCGCTTGGGCCGTCAGCGCAAGGAGCGTCATGAGCGCCCGCCCGCAAGATTTCGTTCAGGAGATGACGCCCGCATGCTTAGATCGCGGACAAGTTGCGAGCGTCTCACAGACCCTTCAACGTTCATCTGGCGCAAACCGGCGTGCGGCGACGAGCTTCACGGGCGCACCGTCAGTCATGAGTTCAGCTTCATCCCCGAGCTGCGGCATGATTATTCGCTCCGCATCAAAGCCCGTGTCGACGAGGCGCGCCCGAAGGGCGGCGCGCTCATTGTCCTCGCCATGGGTGAGAAAGAGTCCGCCCTTGATCGGCCGGCGCGCCTCCAACCATTCGACGAGACCGTCAGCGTCGACATGCGCCGAATACATATCGGTCTTGAGGACCCGCGCCCGCACGGCAATCTCGACGCCGTTGATCGTGACGCTCTCCTCGCCGCTTTCGAGCGCCGCGCCCAGCGTCCCCGACGCCTGATAGCCGGTCAGAAGGATCGTGTTCCGCTCATCTCTGAGACGGCGTTTCAGGTGATGGCGAATGCGGCCGCCTTCGCACATGCCGCTCGAGGCGATGATGATGACCCCGGCGTCATGAACGTTGATCTTTTTGCTCTCGTCTGTGCTCAGGGTGAAGTGGAATGAGGGATAATCGAAAAGATCGTCTTTGGCGTCGACATCTTCAAGTTCGGCCGCATGCGCCGCGAAGATTTCCGTCGCCCTGATCGCCAGAGGCGAGTCCAGAAAGAGGAGGTGATGCCTGATATTTCCGCGCTTCATCAGGATAGCGAGGTCGATCAGCAGTTCCTGCGTGCGTTCGACGGCGAAGGCTGGAATGACAAGGACTCCGTCCCGCGTGAAAGCGTCGTTGACGATGTCTGCGAGCCTCGCGCGCCGATCCTGCGCGGAGAGGATTTCACGCCGGCGCGCGCCATAGGTCGCCTCGCAGATGACATAATCGAGATTCGACGGCGCCTCAGGGTCTGGATGAAACAGTTTGTGCGCCGGGCCGATATCGCCGGAAAATAGAACACGCATGATCGGGCGGCTGCGCTCGCCAGTCTCGACATGAAGTTCGATCGAGGCGGCTCCCAAAATATGACCGGCGTTCCACAAGCGCGCGCGTACGCCGCGGCCTGGCGCGAACCATTCGCCATAATCTTTGACCTCAACCAGGCGGAGCGCCGCTTCCGCGTCGGCGCTTGTATAGATCGGCGTTGCAAGGCTTTTTCCCGCCTTGCCCTCCCTGGCTCGTTCTGCGTCGGCTTCCTGAATATGAGCGCTGTCCGGCAGCATGATGGAAAGAAGGTCCCTCGCGCCGGCCGTGGCGAAGATGGGACCCGTGAAGCCCTCGCGAACCAGCTTCGGCAAAAGGCCGCTATGGTCGATATGGGCATGGGTGAGAAGGACGAAGTCGATATCCGAGGGCATGAAAGGAAAAGGCCGCCGGGTGAGCGCTTCGACGGATTTCGGCCCCTGAAACAGACCGCAATCGACGAGGAAGGCCCCTTCTGCATGCCGGACCAGGTAACAGGAGCCGGTCACCATGCCCGCCGCGCCGCAGAATGTCAGGTGCATGCTCATCGCCCTTCCTCAGTGAGCGCCGCCGTCAGAATCGGGGCGCATTCTATCGCATTGGTCGGGTGCTTCACGCTGTCGGTCGAGCGGATCCGAGTGATCCCGGCTTGGCGCAAGCGACGGAGGTCGTCCTCGCCGCAAAGCGCGTGAACGACGAGGCCCTCGATGCTCTCAGCGCCCGCGTCGCGAAGCGCCTTTGCCGCCGCTGCGAGCGTCGCGCCCGTCGAGAGTACGTCGTCAACGAGATAGATCCGGCGTCCAGAGACGGCGGCGTCTCCTGGGAGCGAGATCGAAACATCGCTGTCGCCGCGTCGCGCCTTCTGAAGCACGAGGTGCGGCGCCCTTATTTCAACCGCCAACGCCTCGGCCCATGGCTGCGATTCCGCGTCGGGGCCGGCTATCAAGGCGCGCGAAATGTCGCCGTCACGCCGGATGAGCGCCGCGAGCAAGGGCGCGGCGGAAAGCGCATTTGTCTCCGTGTCAGGAAAGACGTCGGCAAGCGAGCCGATGCGGTGTAGATGCGGTTCGATGGTGACGACGCGCTCGAAATAGCCGGCGAGAAACTCTCCGATCACGCGCTGCGAAACGGCTTCGCCTTTACGAAATGCCGTATCCTGGCGCATATAGCAGAGATAGGGCGCGACGAGGACGAGACGACTTGCGCCGAGATCGCGAAGCGCTGAAGCAGCGAGCGCAACCTCGATCAGTTTCGCGTTCGGATCGTTGAGGGAGCAATAGAGGATCGCGGTTGGCGACGCCGCGGGAACACGCACGCGGCTTTCGCCATCCGGAAAATGATGAACATCGACCTCAACGCAAGGCGCCTTCAGTGCTTTCGCCAGCCCTTGCGCCGGCGCCGCCTCGCCGGGCATCGCTGCAACTAGAAGCGCGCTCACCCGCTGACGCTCCCGGCGACCGGCCCCGCATCGACCGAAACGCCCGCGCCTTCCTCCGCCATGGTCTTTGCGAACTCGAAGTCCGATCCGAAACAGGAATGGATGCGATAAATCGGATCGCCCTTCTCGACGCGATCGCCAATCTTCCTGAAGAGGTCGATCCCGGCTCCCTTATCCATCGGCGCGCCGGCAAGGCGCGCGATGCGGCCGATCCGGAAGCAGTCCATCGCCGTGATCGCACCGGCGCGCGGCGCAAGAATATCCGCCGTCAGATCGCCCGGACAACCGGCGGGCGCGGCGCGACCCTGCGCCTCGATGATCCGCTCCATGGCGGCGAGCGCCTCGCCGGATTCCAAAATTTCCTGCGCCCGAGCACGGCCCGCCCCGCCGCGCAATTTCGGATCGAAATCGAGAACGCGTCCGGCGAGAAGCAGCGCGCGCGCCCTTAGATCCGTTGGGGCGTCGGGCGC
>JBFXBB010000281.1:0-3864 GCA_050183685.1 Amphiplicatus sp. | reverse complement strand
CCGTCGATCCACGGCGCGGCAAGGCTCGCATCGGTCGGCGCGTCGCCCTCCGGATCGAAAAGGCCGAGCGAATGGTAATTGGCGATGACGGCCTCGGGGTTCTGCTTCAAAAGCGCCTCGGCCCAAGCGCGCGTCAATCGCTCGCCTTCCGGTCCCGCGATCCAGGTCTCGACCCAGTTGATGAAGAGAGGGTCTTTCCGAAGCGCGCCGCCGCCCGCCTCATGGCTTTCGCCTTCGTAATCGCCGAGGAAGAAGGCGCCGTACTGACGCGCGATAGCCTCGTGCTCGGCGCGTTTTGAAACGACCCAGGCGAGCGAGCCTTGCTGCGAGGCGGGGCCCTTGACGATAAAATCCGTCGCCGCCGTCATCAGGCCGACGGGATCGGCCTTGATCTTCTCAAGCGTCACAAAGTCGTCGAGCGCGCCGCCATAATAGCTCGCCGTCGAAACGCCCGCGCGCTTTAAATAGGGCGCCGGATCGATCCCCCGCTCCTCGAAATAGCGCTTGAATCCGATGAGCGCATAGCGGGTCGTGTCCGGATTGGCGTTCTGGCCGGCGAGAACGATCACGAAAGGCTGGCTGCGCCCTTTCGCCTTCAGCGCCTCGGAAAGGCGCTCGGCGAACATCGCCGAGAAATAGCCATAGGCGGCGCGGTTCCAGCCGCCCTCCGCGAAGAGGCCGTCGGCGAGCCCCTGGGCGTAATAGCTCATTCGCCACCAGGGATTGGCGGTGTTCCAGACCTCGTTCCAGAGTTCGACGTAAAGCGTTCTCGTCTCGGGATAGCCGGACGCGATCAGGGATCGGACGATCTCATCGGCATATTTGCGCCATTCGGGGGAGCTGAGGATTTCCCTTGCATGATCGCGCGCCAGCGCGCGGACCCGGTCCCGGCCCTTCTCGACGGGATAATAATCCTGCAACGCCTCGGCTTCGTCGACGAAGACTTCAGGCGCGCCGATAATGCCCGGCACATTCATCCATAAGGCCGTATCGGACGCGACCGCCATGTCGAAAAGACCCTCGATCGGAACGCCGCGCGGCTGCCCCAGCCGGTCGCGGTAGAAACGCTCATGCCCCGCCCAGCCGAGCGCTTTTTTCGTCGCGAGTTCGTCGACCGAGCGCGTCCAGGACATATTTGCGTCCTGCATATCCATCGTCCGGATGATCTTGTAGCGGCCGATAAATTGCAGGAATTTCGGATCGAAGATTTCGCCCGCATTCAGCCTGGCCTCATTCTCCTTGCGATAGAGGCGGGGATTTTTAAAGCCCGGCCCGATGCGGAAAATCTCGATATTCGACCAGTCCGCGCTGGCCGCGTCGTAGTCGCATTCGATGCGATGCGCCGAGACGACCCGCGTCCTGACGCCGAAGCCGCAGCGGGCCTGCGCCTCGCCTTCCCAGTCGAACACATAGGTTCCCGCATAATAGGCGGGATAGGCCTTCGCCCCGTTCCTGAAGAGAACGGTCCTCATATAATCGAGCCCGTCCGGAATGCGCGTCGGGACGAGCGTTTCGGGGTCGATCATCCCCGCCCGGTAAAGCGCCGTGAAAGAGACGGTCTCGTTCTCATGCCAGCGTTTAATCGCCGTAAAGTCGCCGCCGTCGTTGCGCAGGAGGTTGAGGAACTTATCCTCATAGTCCCAATAGGCGATCTCATAGAGGCCGAGCTGCGTGACGGGAAGGCCGTCATCGGTGTTGGGGAAGGCGCCCGCGACGGACGCCGGCGCAGGCGGCGTCTTTGGCGGCGCTTCGGCTTGCAGCTTTTCCGGCGGCTCCTTGCTGGGCGTCTGCGCGCCGCATCCGTTGCTGGCCGCCATCGAGGCAAAGAGGCAGATCAAGGCGGCGCCGCCCGGCGTCCGAAACCGTCCCGCCATTGCGCGCTCCTCCTCTTCCCGCATCCCGACAGCGCGCCTTTTATCGCGCCGATCGCGCAAACATTATTACAATATCGAAATCGGCTTCAGGAAATTTCGCTCTTATAATATCGGATGCCGGCGAGACTCGGCGCCTGGCGGGGCGGGGCGCGCCTTGAGGCGGCGACCGTCCTCGCCGTCGTCAGGATCGGCCATAGAAGAGAGATTTATCGATGACCATGACGTCCGAAAAGAAGCGCGCCGATATCGCCGCGCTCATCGACAAGAAGCTCGCTCCGCTCCGCCGCGAGATCAAGAGCCTGCGCGCCGATTTCGAGGCGATCGAGGACGCCGCTTCCTTGCGCCTTATCGAGACGGCGCCGGATGAGGCATATTTCCCCCTCGAAGTCGTCAAGCGGCTTATCGACGGCGAAAACAAGATCAAGGTCTATCGCGAATATCGCGGCCTGACGCAGGCCGCGCTCGCCGACGCCGCCGGAACGAGCGATCAATATATCTCGCAAATCGAGCGCGGCGAGCGCGAGCCCGGCAAGAAGCTTCTCGCGCGGCTCGTCGCCGCGCTCCGCGTCGACGAAGAGGATTTGCGATAGGATCACGGGATCGGCAGGCCCCGTCGCCAGGCTTGGCGCGGCGCCGAAGATCGGTCAGAAAAGGACGAAAACAGAACGCCAACTGTAAAAATGCTGTAAAACCAACATCAGAAAGAGAGTGAAGAAAATAGGCTAAGGCATTAATTTCAGACTGGTAGCGGGGGGCGGAATTGAACCGCCGACCTCAGGGTTATGAATCCTGCGCTCTTACCAACTGAGCTACCCCGCCAAAGGCCCGGCTCTATAGCGGCTGGCGCCCCAGGCGGCAAGCGTCAGCCGGCCATCGCCGCGACCTGCGCGCCGATCGCCAGGCAGGAGGTCAGGCCCGGCGATTCAATCGCATAGAGACCGATATAGCCCTCGGTTCCGTGGTCCCCCGGCCCGCGAATAAGGAAGTCGCCCTCCTCGCCCGGCCCTGTCGCCTTCGGACGCTGGCCGCTATAGCCGGGATGGAGCTTGTCGCGCTCAATCGCCGGCCAGAAGCGGCGCGCGTCGCGGAAGAATGTGTCGCGCGCGCGCTCATCGACCGAATAGTCGCCGAGCGTCGTGTTCCAATTGATATCCGGTCCGAGCCGGCCGGCCCCGCCGAGATCGCGCGTGTAGTGGACGCCGAGACTGTCCGCCGCATGCAGCGGATAGATGAGGCGCGCGAAGGGCGCCTTGCCGGAATAGGAAAAATACTGGCCCTTCGCCGGGCGGATCGGCGGAATGAACGCCGGATCGAGGCCGACGATCGCGCGCGCGACTTTCTCGGCGTGCAATCCCGCGCTGTTGACGACAAGGCGCGCGGTCAATGTCATCGGCTCGTCGCCGCCGATGTCGAGCGCGACGCGGCCGCCCTCCTCGACGCGCCCGCCGATGACGGGACTGCAAAGCGCGAGCGCGCCGCCCGCATTCTCGATATCGCCAAGCAGCGCCAGCATCAGCCCGTGGCTGTCGATAATGCCGGTGGAGGGCGATAAAAGCGCCGCGACGCAGGAAAGGCCCGGCTCCATCCGCATCGCCTCCGCGCCGCTTAGCATGACGAGATCGTCGACGCCGTTCGCGCGCGCGAGGTCGCGGAGGCTTTCGAGCTTTGCGACTTCGTTCCGATGCGTCGCCACGACAAGCTTTTCGCAACGGGCATGTCGCACATGACGCTCCGTGCAATAGCGATAGAGCAGCTTCTTGCCGGGAACGCAGAGGCGCGCGCGCAAGCCGCCGGGCCGGTAATAGAGCCCCGCATGAATGACTTCGGAATTGCGCGAGGACGTCTCCGATCCGATGACGTCGTGCTGTTCGACGACGATCACCTCGCGCCCGGAGAGCGCCAGCGCGCGCGCGGCGGCGAGGCCGACGACCCCCGCCCCGATGACGACAACGTCGACCTTCTCGTTCATCGAGCGCTCAGTTCGTCGTTG
>JBFXBB010000280.1:0-3904 GCA_050183685.1 Amphiplicatus sp. | reverse complement strand
GCGCTCGAAGCGCTCGGCGGCTGGGACAAGCTGATGGAGACGCTGAAGAAGCGGCTCGAAGAACAGAAGGGCCGCCATCAAGGCGGCTCGAAATGGATCGGAACCGGCGGGACCTCGCCCTTCGGCTCGGGCGGCTACAATCCCGAAGGCGTTAGGATCGGCAAGGAAGGCGCGCGCCAGGGCCGCGCGGTGAAGGTCTGGGAGAAGCGCGAATACAAAAATCTCGACGACGAGGTCGAGCTTGGCGTGCGCAACATCAAGCTGGCGCTGAGGCGCCTGCGCCGCTTCGCCCGCGCCGGCGCGCCCGAAGAATTCGACCTCGACGGCACGATCGACGCGACCGCGCGGGCGGGCTATCTCGACATCAAGCTGCGCCCCGAACGGCGCAACATGATCAAGGTGCTGATCTTTTTCGACGTCGGCGGATCAATGGACCCGTTCATCCGCATCTCGGAGGAGCTTTTCTCGGCGGCGCGCGCGGAATTCAAGCATCTCGAATATTTCTATTTTCACAACTGCCTTTACGACTTTGTGTGGAAGGACAATCGTCGCCGCTGGACGGAAAAGATTGCGACCTATGACGTGCTGCACAAATATCCCCATGACTATAAGGCGATCTTTGTCGGCGACGCGACGATGAGCCCTTACGAAATCATCATGGCGGGCGGCGCGCTCGAATATATGAATGAGGAGCCCGGCGCGTTGTGGTTACAGCGTCTTCTTTCGGTCTATGAGCGGGCGGTCTGGCTTAACCCGACGCCGGAGGCGCATTGGGACTATTCACAGTCGAATCAGCTCATCCGGCGCTTGTTCTCAGGACGAATGTATCCGCTGACGCTCTCCGGCATCGACAAGGCGATGACCGAACTGCGGCGCTAGGGATGCGCCCAGGAGCGCGTTTCAAAAAGCGGACGCCGGCCTGCAACTCCGTATTGTGGATTGCGGGCCCCGGTCTTCGATCGGCTCCGGAATGACACTATATGATCCCCGCTCGCATTTCGGGGGGCATGGCCTAGATCATACGGCGGTCAATCCGAGTGAGAGCCCCGCGGCCCATCCTTCGTGACGGCGCTTGCGCGCCTCCTCAGGATGAGGCCCATGTTTGTTGCAATAGTGCGCCGCCTCATCCTGAGGAGCGCCGAAGGCGCGTTGCGAAGGATGGGCCGCGAGCGCGCCGATCGAGATGAAGTGCTCGCCGCGCTAGGCGCAGTCCCGTAAGCGTCTCGCCTCGCCGACCGCCTCATTCACCAATTCTGCGATCTCGTTCAAAATTGCGCGCCGTTTGGCGATCTTTTCCGGCGCGCCGGAAATAAGCGCTTCGGCCGCCTCGCAGAGATCGCCGATCCGCCAGGCCCCGACCCCGCGCGCCGCGCCTTTGAGCGCATGCGCCGCATCGCGCCAAGCCTCGTCCTCATCGGAAGGACGGAGCCGATGGACCCACATTCGGGCCTGCTCGTCAAATATGGTGAGGATCTCGTCGCGAAGCGCCAAGTCGCCGCAGATATACTGCTCAAGATGATCGAGATCGATCGTTTGGTTCATCGCCGCGGTGAAGTCTGCCCCTTGCGTGATAATCATTTACCGCAATGAGCGCTTCAAAATGATTAAAGGCGTCACGGGCAGGGCACGGCGCCCGCTAACCGGATCTTAACGGACAAAAATACGCCCGCCGCTCCCGAATGAGGAAGGGCGGGCGTTAATTTTTACCGGCTCTTAGAGGGGCCGCGCCAAGGACGGCAAGACCCCGCCCGCTCGCCTAGTGGTTCGGCTCTTCGGCGGGCGCTTCCTCAGCCGGGGCTGCTTCAGCGGCGGCGTCCATTGCGTCTTCGACGGCCTCGCCGGCGTCGTCCGCCGCTTCCTCCATCGCATCGCCAGCGTCTTCGACCGCCTCTCCCATCGCGTCGACCGCCTCGTCAGCGTCGACCGCGTCACCGACGTCATCCGCCGCTTCGCTTGTCGCGTCGGCTGCATTGTCCACAGCTTCTTCGACCGTCGTCGGCTCGCCATCATTGCGGTTTTTCATAAGCTGGGTCAGGCCGATCACGACCGCCAGCGCGACCGCGATGATCAACAGAATTCTCAACATGTTCGCCCCGTCCTCTCTCTTGTTGCTTTCAAAGAACGCCGGCGGCCCTCGCGCCTTCAAGGGCCCCCTCCCGGCTTTCCGGCCGCGTTGATAGCCGCAAGCCGCCAAAGCGTAAATGGAGGTTTACTCGATTTTTCTTCGTCTATCAAAGCCCTAAGGCCTCGCGGGCGTTGCGGAGCGGCGGTTCCGGCGCTTAAACCGGCCCTGACGCGGGCGAGAATGGATCAAGGCATGAGCAAAGACGCCATTTTTCTCGGAAAAGGGGTGACAGAAGAGTCCCTCAACTTAAAATACGCAAATCGCCACGGCCTTATCGGCGGGGCGACGGGGACCGGCAAAACCGTCACCTTGCAAATCCTCGCGGAGGGCTTTTCGAACGCTGGCGTTCCGGTCTTCGCGGCGGATGTAAAAGGCGATCTTGCGGGTCTTTCCCGGCCGGGAACGCCAAGCGACTTCCTTCTCGCCCGGGCCAAGGCGGTCGGTCTTGAGTCCTATGAATTCGCCGCCGCGCCGGTCGCCTTTTGGGACATTCACGGCGAAGAGGGCGCGCCGCTGCGCACGACCGTCTCGGAGATGGGACCTCTGCTGCTCGCCCGGCTTCTCGATCTCAACGAGACGCAGGAGGGCGTCCTCGCCCTCGCCTTCCGCTATGCCGATGACGAAGGCCTGCTCCTTCTCGACCTCAAAGATCTGCGCGCGCTTCTCGCCGAGGTCGGCGAACGGGCGAGCGAGCTTACCGCCGTGTATGGTCTCGTATCGAAAGCGTCGGTCGGCGCGATCCAGCGCGGCCTCCTCGCCCTCGAAGCCCAGGGCGGCGAAAAGCTGTTCGGCGAGCCGGCGCTCGACATCCGCGATTTCCTGCGCAGGGACGCGGCCGGCGCCGGGATCGTCAACGTCCTCGCCGCCGGCAAGCTGATGGAGACGCCGAAGCTTTATGCGACCTTTCTGTTATGGCTTCTCTGCGAACTTTTCGAGGAGCTGCCCGAAATCGGCGATCCGGAAAAGCCGATCCTCGTCTTCTTCTTCGACGAGGCGCATCTCCTTTTCGAGGAAGCGCCGAAAGCGCTGCTCGAAAAGATCGAGCAGGTCGCCCGCCTTATCCGCTCCAAGGGCGTCGGGGTCTATTTCGTGACGCAGAACCCTCTCGACATACCGGACAGCGTCGCCAGTCAATTGGGCAATCGCGTGCAGCACGCCTTGCGCGGCTTCAGCCCCCGCGAGCAGCGCGTCATCAAAGCGGCGACCGAAACCTTTCGGGAAAACCCCGCCTTCGACACGCTCGACGCGATCACCAATCTCGGCATCGGCGAGGCGCTTGTCTCGACGCTCGGCGAAAAGGGGGCGCCGTCCGTGGTGCAGCGCACGCTCATCCGTCCGCCCTCGTCGCGCATCGGCGCGATCACGCCCGCCGAGCGCGCCGAAACCATCGCCGCCTCCGGCGTCGGCGCGAAATACGCCAAAACAGTCGACCGGGAATCGGCTTACGAAGTGCTAAAGGCTCGCGCCCAACGGATGGAAAAAGCGCGGCAAAGCGACAAGAGGCCAAAGCCGAAACGCGCGCGCCGATCCAATCGGCAAAGCTATGCGGAAGCGGCCGCGAAAAGCGCGCTGCGGGCCTTGTCGAACCGGATCGTCAGCGAACTCGTTCGCGGCGTCTTCGGCACGCTTCGGCGGCGCTAGCCGGCGTCGATGACCGTTTCTCCCGCTCGTCACGATCGCGCGTTCCTCATCGCCCTTGGCGGGCTTTTCGTGATGACGGGGCTCGCTTTCGGTCTTGGCTTTCTGTTGAAGACGCCCGCCCTTGCGCGCTTCTCGCTT
>JBFXBB010000279.1:0-3921 GCA_050183685.1 Amphiplicatus sp. | reverse complement strand
CTCTTCCGATCTACCATCGGGCCGATCACTTTCTTTCGGTTGCTGCAACGCTATGGCGGCGCGCAGGGCGCCTTGAAGGCGCTGCCGCATGTCTCGCGCAGCATCGGACGGAGCGCCCCGATCCGGCTCGCCGACCGCCGCGCGGCCGAGGAAGAGCTCGCCGCCGTCGAGGCGCTCGGCGCGCGGCTCATCGCGGCGGGCGAGCCGGACTATCCGCGCATGCTCATGCCCCTTCCCGACCGGCCGCCGCTCCTTTGCGTCAAAGGCCATGTCTCGCTTTTTGAAAGGCCCGCCGTCGCCATTGTCGGGGCGCGCAACGCCTCCGGCGTCGGACGAAAAATGGCGCGCCAGCTCAGCGCCGATCTCGGCGCGGCGGGCGTCGTCGTCGTTTCCGGCCTGGCGCGGGGCATTGACGGCGCCGCGCACGCCGCCTCCCTCGATACCGGCGCGATCGCCGTCGTCGCCGGCGGGATCGACGTCATCTATCCGCCCGAGCATGACGACCTCACGCGCGAAATCGCCGAACGCGGCGCGCTCGTCTCGGAAAATGCGCTTGGCCGGCAGCCGACGGCGCGCGATTTTCCAAGGCGCAACCGCCTCATTTCCGGCCTTTCCCGGGGCGTCGTCGTCGTCGAGGCGGCGGCGAAATCGGGCACGCTCATCACCGCGCGCTTCGCGCTCGAACAGGGACGCGAGGTCTTCGCCGTGCCGGGCTCGCCGCTCGATCCGCGCTGCCAGGGGGCGAACCGCCTCATCCGCGACGGTGCGATCCTGGTCGAAACCGCCGACGACATTCTCCAGGCGCTCGCCCAGCAAAACCGCGGCGTGCGCGAGGGCAAATCCGAAATGGCGGATTGGGAGGCAGGCGCGGACGGCGAGATCGATCCGACGGAAACGGCGAGGCTCCGTGAGACGGTCCGCGAGGCGCTTAGCTTCACGCCGCTGCATCGCGACGAAATCCTGCGCGAGATCGACGCGCCCGCCGGCCTCGTCATCGACGCGCTGATCGATCTCGTCCTCGCCGGCGACGCCGAAGAACATTCGGGCGGCCGCTTTGCGCTCAAGACGGACTAATCGCCCCGCCTGCTACTCTGCCTCCGCCGCGGTTTTGCGCGCCTCCTCGGTCGCGCAGGCGAGAAGGGCGCTGAGTTGGGCGAAGCCGCGGCGGCGCGCAAGACCGGCCATTTCCTGCGCCATATCGCCGATATAAGCTATAAGCTCGGCGTCGCTCGCCCCCGAAGCCGGCGGCGTTGCATTTTCGCCTCCAGAATCACGCCAGCTCGGCATTCTTTCCCCTATCTACCTGATTCAAAAGTTGTTTTCTGAACATCCAGAAAACAACTTTTGATTACAAGATTTCCGAAATACATATCATAAGTTGTCATCTGCGTAAACGGTCCGGTTGACAGGGCCGGGGCGCCCAACGCAGTTTCCCGCGCCATCGCCGAGCCGGAGCAGTCCCGCGCATGCAGGTCGTCATCGTAGAATCGCCTTCGAAGGCGAAGACCATCAACAAATATCTGGGCTCGGGCTTTAAGGTTCTTGCTTCCTACGGACATATCCGCGACCTCCCCTCAAAGGACGGCTCGGTCAGGCCCGATGAGGACTTCGCGATGATCTGGGAGCTCGATCCGGGCTCGCGAAAGCGCCTCAACGAGATCGCGGAGGCCGTGAAATCGGCCGACCGGCTCGTTCTTGCGACGGACCCCGATCGCGAAGGCGAAGCGATCTCCTGGCATTTGATCGACGCGCTCGCCCAGAAGAAGGCGCTGAAGGATATCAAGATCGACCGCGTCGCCTTCAACGCGATCACCAAATCGGCGGTCGCCGAGGCGATGGCGCATCCGCGCGCGATCGACCAGGACCTCGTCGACGCCTATCTCGCGCGCCGCGCGCTCGACTATCTTGTCGGCTTCACCTTGTCGCCGGTCCTGTGGCGCAAGCTCCCCGGCGCGCGCTCGGCGGGCCGCGTGCAGTCGGTCGCGCTTCGACTCATCTGCGAGCGCGAGATCGAGATCGAGCGCTTCCTCGCCGAGGAATATTGGACGGTCGCCGTCGAGACGACCTCGGAGGCGAGCGCGCCTTTCGAATCCCGCCTCGTCCTGCTCGATGGGGAAAAGCTGAAGAAATTCTCGCTCAACAATGAGACGGCCGCGAGCGCGGCGAAGCGGGCGGTCGAGGCGGCGCGCTTCGTCATCGAGGCGGTCGAAGCAAAACCGGCGAAAAGGAACCCCCCGCCGCCCTTCACGACATCGACGCTGCAACAGGAGGCGGCGCGAAAGCTCGGTTTCAACGCGGCGCGGACCATGCGCACCGCGCAGCGGCTTTATGAAGGCGCCGATATCGGCGGCGAGACGACGGGCCTCATCACCTATATGCGGACCGACGGCGTCGACATGGCGCCCGAAGCGCTGAGAGACGCGCGCGCCTCGATCGAAAGCAAGTTCGGCAAGAGTTACCTTCCCGAGGCCCCGCGCGCTTACAAGACCAAGGCGAAGAACGCGCAGGAGGCGCATGAATGCATTCGGCCGACCTCCTTTGCGCGTCTTCCGGGCGCGCTGCGCGGGCTCGATGACGACCAGGCGCGGCTTTATGAATTGATCTGGAAACGCGCGACCGCCAGTCAGATGGAGTCGGCGCGGCTCGAAAACACCGTCATCGATATTATGTCGACGGACAAAAAGACGGGCCTCAGGGCGACGGGCTCGGTCATCCTCTTTGACGGCTTTCTGAGGCTTTATGAAGAAGGCCGCGACGATCAGGAGGGCGAGGACGGCGCCAGCGTCTTGCCGAAGGTTCGCGCCGGCGCGCCCGCCGAAGCAAGAACCGTCAGAACGGACCAGCATTTCACGCAGCCCCCGCCCCGCTTTTCCGAGGCGAGCCTCGTCAAGCGCCTCGAAGAACTCGGCATCGGCCGGCCCTCGACCTACGCCTCGATCCTGTCGACGCTCCGCGACCGCGGCTATGTGACGATGGACAAGAACCGGTTCGTCCCGGATTCGAAGGGACGCATCGTCACGGCGTTTCTTGAGAATTTTTTCCGCCGCTATGTCGAATATGACTTCACCGCCAATCTCGAAGAGACGCTCGACGAGATTTCCAATGGCGAGGTCGACTGGAAGGCGTTTCTTCGCGACTTCTGGAAAGAGTTTCACGCGAATGTCGAAGGCGTCGGCGAGCTCAGGATCGCCGATGTCCTCGAAGCGTTGAATGAATCGCTCGCGCCGCTCATTTTTCCGAAGAAGGAGGACGGCGCGGATCCGCGCGCCTGTCCGAATTGCGAGAACGGGCGGCTTTCTCTCAAAACCGGCAAGTTCGGCGCCTTTATCGGCTGCTCGAATTATCCAGATTGCAGCTATACGCGCCAGCTTTCCGCGCTCGGCGAGAACGAGGAAGCGCAAGGCGACAAGTCCCTGGGCTTTGATCCCGATACCGGGCTCGAAGTGTTCCTGAAGATCGGCCGGTTCGGCCCTTATGTGCAGCTTGGCGAACAGGACAAGGACTCGAAAGACAAGCCGAAGCGTTCGGGCCTGCCGAGAAGCTGGAAGGTCGAGGATATCGATCTTGAAAAGGCGCTTCTGCTCCTCTCCCTGCCGCGCGCCATCGGTCCGCATCCGGAGGATGGCGAGGTCATAGAGGCGGGGCTCGGCCGTTTCGGGCCTTATGTGAAGCATGGCAAGACTTACGCAAATCTTCCCTCCGTCGAGGATGTCTTTGAAGTCGGCCTCAACCGCGCCGTGAGTCTTATCGCCGAGAAACGCGCCAATCCGCGCGGCGCGAGAGGCGGCGCAAAGCCCTTGAAGGAGCTTGGGCCCCATCCCGAACCCGGCGAGCCCGTCCATGTCATGAGCGGACGCTACGGGCCCTATTTGACGCCACAAAAGACGAATGCGACCCTGCCCGCCGGGGCCGATCCGGCGA
>JBFXBB010000278.1:0-3981 GCA_050183685.1 Amphiplicatus sp. | reverse complement strand
GCTGTGGAAACCGGGGAAAAGCCGGTTTTGGCGGCGAAAGGGTCCCGCGGCCCATCCTTCGCAACGCGCCTTCGGCGCTCCTCAGGATGAGGCTTTCCTCTGTTGCAACAAGCATGGGCCTCATCCTGAGGAGGCGCGAAGCGCCGTCACGAAGGATGGCCGCAAGGGCGCCGCCGCCTCCTACTGCTCCCTCAGCGCGTTCTCGCTGACCCGCGAGACCGGCGTCAGCAGATAAGCGAGCACCGTCCGCTTGCCATTGAGGATATCGACCTCGGCCGCCATGCCGGGAAGGATTTGCAATTCGCCGGCCTTCGTCTGAAGCGTCTTCTTATCGGTCCGGACCTTGATGAGATAATAGCGCTCGTCCTTGCCCTCCTCCTTGATCGCATCGGCGCTGATATTTTCGATGCGCCCGTCAAGCGCCCCATAGACGGCGGAGTCATAGGCCGAAAGCTTGACGCGCGCGGCCTGGCCGACATGGATGAAGCCGATATCGGCAGGCTTGACGCGCGCCTCGACGAGCAGCGTCGCCTCGGACGGCACGATCTCGACGATCGTCTCGCCCGGCCCGACGACCCCGCCGATCGTCGAGACGAGGACGCGGTTGACGGTCCCGTCGATCGGCGCCCGCACCTCGGTGCGCGCGACCTTGTCTTCGAGCGCCGGCAGCCCGCCCGACACATTGACGAACTCGGCCTTGGCCTTGGCGAGTTCGTCGGAGACGGAGGCCGAAAAGGTCTTGCGGATGCGCGTGATCTCATTCTCGGCTTCCTTGACTTCGAGTTCGGCGCGCGCGGCGGCGAATTCGGCGCGCTGCATGTCGCCGCGCGCCGTCGCCTCGCGCTGGCGGGCGCGGATCAGCTCGATCTGCGGCTCGATGCCCTTTTTGACGAGCGGCTCAAGCATCGACAGCTCTTCGGCGGCGAGCGTCGCGTTGCGCTCGGCGATCTCATGGGAGACCTTCGCTTCTTCGAGCGCCTGGCGGCGCTGATCGAGCTTGGCCTCCTCGACATCAAGCGAGGCTTCGAGCTCCTCCATGCGCGCCCGATAGAGATGGCGCTCGTCCTTGACGATATTCGGCGCGGCGCGTTCGAGTTCCGGAGGAAAGACGAGCGGCTTTCCCTGGCTGATCGCCTCAAGGCGCGTCACGCGCGCATAAAGAAGATTGTAGCCTTCGCGGTCGCGCGCGAATTCGGCGTTCACCTGGGTCGGGTCGAGCCGGACAAGGATCTGGCCGGCTTTCACCGCGTCGCCGGCGGAGACCAGGATCTCCTTGACGATGCCGCCTTCGAGATATTGGACTTCCTGCAACTGGTTCGAGGGAACGACGCGGCCCTGGCCTCGCGTGACGCGATCAAGGCGCGCCGTCGCCGCCCAAAGGAAAGCGACGAGGACGAGGCCGGCGATGAGGTAAAGGAGAATCTGCGCGGCCTTCGCCGGCTCGACGGGAAGCTCCTCTTCCAACCGAATATCAAGATCCTGCGACATTTAAACCGCTCTCAATCGCGGCGCGGCGGGCGGCGGCGCGCCCGCTAGGCGCGCCGTCCGCGCCGCGGTCATGGCGCGGACGATCTCGTCGCGCTTGCCGTCGGCGACGAGGCGGCCCTTGTCGATGATGATGACCCGGTCGACGAGACGCAGCATCGAGGTCCGATGCGTGACGATGAGCAGCGTCTTGCCGCGCGTCGCCTTGGCGAGCCTTGCGATAAGCTGGGCTTCGGCCTGCGTGTCGAGCGCGCTCGACGGCTCGTCGAGAAGCAGCATCGACGGCTTCGGCGCGAGCGCGCGGGCGAGCGCGATCGCCTGGCGCTGGCCGCCCGAAAGTCCCTCCCCGCGCTCGGTCAAGATCTGATCGTAGCCCCCCTCGCTCGCGCCGATGAATTCGTGAACGCCGGCGATCCGCGCGGCTTCGAGCACGTCCTCATCGGTGATGCGGTCGAGGCCGAGCGCGATGTTTTCGCGGATGGAGCCGGAAAAGAGGCAGACATCCTGCAAGACCGCGCCGATATTGGCGCGCAGATCGGTCGCCCGGATCTGCCGGATATCGGTGTCGTCGGCGAGGACCGAGCCTTCCGTCGGCTCGTAGACGCCCATGATGAGGCGCACGATCGTCGACTTGCCCGACCCATTGCGCCCGAGAATGGCGACGCGTTCGCCGGGCTCGATGGCGAAGGAGATCTCGTCGAGCGCGCGCGCCTTCTGGCCGGGATAGGAAAAGCTCGCCTCGCGGAATTCGATGCGGCCTTCGAGCTTTTCGCGCTTGAGATAGTCCCGCTTCGGATCGATCTCGGAGCGTGCGGCCATGAGTTCGTTGAGCGCTCTATAGGAAGCGAACGCGCCGTTGACGCGGCCGAGAAGGCTTGCGACCTGCGCGAGCGGCGCCATTGCGCGGCCCGTCAGAATGACGCTCGCGATCAAGGCGCCGGTCGTCATCTCGCCGGCGCCGACCATGAAGACGCCGATGACGACGACGCCGACTTGCGCGAATTGCTGGGTGAAGCCGGCGAAATTCACCGCCGCCTGATTGATGAAACGGCCGATCGTCGAGACCTTCGCCTGGCGCATCACGCCCTTGCGCCAGCGCTCGCGCATGAGGCCGCCCGCCGCGACGCTTTTGACCGTCTCAAGGCCCGACAGCGTTTCGATCAGGACGGCGTGCTTTGCGTGCCCCTCGCTCATCGCCGATTTTGTGTGGCGCGCGATCAGCGGCTGGATGACAAGCCCGGCCGCGATCGCCGCCAGGACGCCGAGAAGCGGAATGAAGGCGATCGGCCCGCCGATCAGCGCGATGACGGCGATGAAGAGCAGAATAAATGGAAAATCGACGACGGCGACGAGGGTCGCCGAGGAAAAGAAATCGCGAAGATTGTCGAATTCGCGAATGAGCCCCGCCGTCGCGCCGGTCGCGCCGCGCCGCGCATCGAGCCGCATGCCCATCAGATTGTCGAAAACGCGCGCGCCGACGGCGGCGTCGAGCCGCTGGCCGGCGATGTCGACGAAATAACCGCGCAAGGATTTCAGCAGGAAGTCGAATATATGCGCGATGACGACCCCGATCGTGAGCGCGACCAGCGACTCGATCGCCTGGTTCGGCAGGACGCGGTCGTAAACCGTCATGATGAAGAAGGACGAGATGAGCCCGAGAAGATTGACGACGCCCGCCGCGAGAATCGTCTGGCCGTAGATTTTCAGATTGTCGCGCAAGGGGCCGAACAGCCAATGCGTCGTCGGCGCGAGATCCTTGAAGAAGGCGGCCGCGCCGCCTTCTTCTCCAGACGGCTTCAGGAAATTGCGCAGCGCGCCGATCATGGACGCGCCGCGCCTTCAGCAAATTCGGGCTGCGGCGAGAAATAGCGCAGGAGATCGCCCGTATGCTCCATCAGCTCATAGGTCGCCATGTCGCGATCGGCGAGCCCGGCGATATAGGCGACCGCTGACTCGAAATAATCATTCTCCGCCTGCAAAAGATCGATGAGGTCGCCGCGCGCGACGCGAAAGCGCTCGGCGATGAGGTCGCGCGCCTGATAATGGGCGATCACCGCCTCGGCGAGCGCGTCGAGGCGGTCGCTCGACGCGGCGCGGCGCTCAAAGGCGATCGCCGCGTCGCGTTCGATCTCCTGGCGGACTTGCTGCTCCTCCAGTTGCTGTTGCCGGGCGGCCTCGCCCGCGCGCGCGATCGCCGCGCCGCGCGCCCCGCCGGCGTAAAGGTCGTAGTTCATATTGATCGTGCCGCGAATGTCATAATCGTCGCCGTCGGCGACGCCATATTTGACGCCGCTGACATTGGCGCGAATTTCCGGAAGCCGGCTTGCGCGCGCCGCGCGATAGTCCGCGGTCGCGCGATCGGCCTGCGCCGCCGCGGCCGCGATTTCGGGATTATGCGCGACGGCGAGCGCCTGCGCCTCGGCGCGCGCGCCGACGGCGACCGCCTCGAAAGACGGAAAAGCGAGATCTCCCGGCGTTTCCTTGAAAAGCTCCTCA
>JBFXBB010000277.1:0-3989 GCA_050183685.1 Amphiplicatus sp. | reverse complement strand
GGCGCGTTCGAGTTCGAAGCGGCCCGCATGAAGTTTCGAATAATCAAGGATGTCGTTGATGAGGGCGAGAAGCGCCGCCCCCGATTCGCGAACGGCTTCGGCATAGGCGCGCTGATTGGCGCTGAGTTCGGTGTCGAGAAGAAGGCCGGTCATGCCGATAATGCCATTGAGGGGCGTTCGCATCTCATGGCTCATGGTGGCGAGAAAGCGCATCTTATCGTCGCTTTCGGCGGGCGCCTCATGCAGCGGGGCCTGGCTCGCTCGCTCTTCGGCCCGTTCGGGCGAGCCGACATAAAGCCGCTCCCCGCCGGGCAATAAGGTTTCCTCCCACTCGATCGTCGCGCGGCCCTCGCGCGTCATCGCCGCAGTGCGATAACGCCGCGGCGCGTCAGCGCGGTTTGCCGCTGCGTCATTGGGAATGGGCTCGCTGCCGAATCCTTCCGCGGCGGTTTCGCCCCCGGGAGAGAATTTTCGACCATGCCAATTTGCGGCCGGCGCGCCAAAAAAAGCGGCAAAGGATCGGCTGACGAACCGAATTCTTCCGTCGCGGGCGCATAAAGCAATTAATTCGTTTACGGAAAGATCGGCGTTCGAGATCGCCATTTATGCAACAACCCCCGACCTGCAAAGCCCGATTATGGCCGCGCGGGCTGAAAATTTGGTTAGGCGGACTGGTTAACGCGGCGGTTCAGGGGCCCGCATTTTTTACGCTGTCTCCGCCCTCGACGCCTCCCTCGCCCGCTAGGGAGGCGATAATGCTCCCCGCCTCGCCATAATCGCGGCGGCGATAGCTGACGGCCTCCGAGACATGCCGACGTTTGACGCCGTCCACGCCGTCAAGGTCGGCAAGCGTGCGCGCCAGGCGGAGAATGCGGTGATAGCCGCGTGCTGAAAAGCCGAGCGTCTCGGCTGCGCGGGCAAGAAGGCTCGCGCCTTCGGCGTCCGGGAGGGCGATCTTTTCCAGCGCCGCGTCCGGGAGCGCCGCATTGACGAGAGGGCGAAGGCCGAGCCTGCGCGCGCGTTCGGCCTGGGCGTTCCGCGCATCGAGGACGCGCTTGGCGACGACGGCGCTCGTCTCGCCCGATGGCGGCGCGGTTAGATCCGCGGGCGTCACAGGGGCGAGTTCGATCGTGATGTCGAGCCGGTCGAGCAAGGGCCCGGAAAGACGGGACTGATAAAGCGCCTCGCAATTTCGCGCCCGGCCGCAAGTCCGGCCATTCGCTTTCCCATAGCCGCAAGGGCAGGGATTCATCGCCGCAATGAGCTGGAAGCGCGCCGGATAGCGGACATGAAAATTCGCCCGCGCGATCATCACATCCCCCGTCTCCAGCGGCTGGCGCAGGCTGTTCAGCACGGCGGGCGCGAATTCAGGCAGCTCGTCGAGAAAGAGAACGCCGTGGTGGGCGAGCGACGCCTCGCCCGGCTTGGCGCGCGCGCCGCCGCCGACCATCGCCGCCATAGAGGCCGAATGATGCGGCGCGCGAAAGGGTCTTGCCCGCGTCAGCCGCCCGCCTTCGAGAAGGCCCGCCATCGACTGCGCCATCGAGATTTCAAGCATCTCTTCGGGCGTGAGCGGCGGCAAAAGGCCGGGCAGTCGCGCCGCGAGCATGGATTTCCCGGCGCCGGGCGGACCGATCATGAGAAGATTGTGGCCGCCCGCCGCCGCCGCTTCGAGGGCGCGTTTGGCGCTCTCCTGACCTTTGACGTCCTTGAGATCGGGGACTTCGGGCGGCGGGGCGAGCGCGCCGGGCTTCGGGGCGGCGAGAACCTGCCCGCCCTTGAAATGGTTGACCAGTTGGATGAGGTTTTTCGGGGCGATGATGTCGGCCTCGCCGCCGGCCCAGGCCGCCTCGGCGCCCGACGCGGCGGGGCAGATAAGGCCGAGACCGAGGGCGTTCGCCGCGACCGCGGCGGGGAGCGCCCCCGCAACGCCGGCGATCGAGCCGTCAAGGCCGAGTTCGCCGATCACCGCATAGCCCTCGCAGGCGTCTCGCGGCGCCGCCCCCATCTCGATGAGGACGCCGAGCGCGATCGCGAGGTCGAAATGCGCGCCCTCTTTCGGCAGATCGGCTGGGGCAAGATTGACGAGAACCCGCTTCGGCGGCAGGCCGAGTCCAATGGCGTAGAGCGCGGCGCGCACCCGCTCGCGCGCTTCCGACACGGCCTTGTCGGGGAGCCCCACGAGACCGAAATGGCTGCTTCCGCCGCTCATCTGCACCTGGACCGTCACCGGCCGGGCCTCGACGCCATGAAAGGCGAATGTCGTCAGTTGAGCGACCAAGGAATCCCCCGCGCGCTGTTCAGGAATAGTCGACAAGAGGAACGACGGCAGAACGCGCAGATCTTTGCCAGAAGCGTTAGAACATATCAAGAACAAAATGTCGCCAATGTTTAAGCGCCCTGGGGAGCATGAATGGTTGCGCGATGGGGCCGGCGCGCGCGACTTATGAAGGCTTGATTTGCGCGGGGTCCGCCCCGCGGCTTGGATGACGGTGATGGGGCAGATATCGGTCTTGCATGCGGAAGAGAACCGCGGCTTCGCCTGCAATCTTGCGGCGGCGCTCGCCGCTGACGGCCATTCCGTATGGCGATCGGAAGAGGGCGCGCCAGCGCCCGGCCGTCCGCATGCGGACGCCGTTGTTGTTGTGTGGCCGAAACGGGCCAGCGTTTCTGTCGCTGATGCAGCGCGCAAGGCGTTGGCGCGCCGCGTGCTCGTCCCGGTGTCTGTCGGCGACGTCGAGCCGCCGGCGAGCTTTTCCCATCTCTGGCCGATCGATCTTGCGGGCTGGGAGAAAGACCGCGATGATCCGCGTTGGCAATTTGTACGCGATGAAATTCGCCTCGCGCTGCTGCGCCGGGAAGGCGTCCCGCGCTCCGGAGCGCGTCCGCGAGAGCCCGGCTGGGGCGCGCCGGCGCTTCCCATGCGGATCATTGTCGCGACCGCGGTCGGCTGCGCCATCGGCGCCGGCGCGATCATTATGGTGACGCCGCCGGGCGATAAATCCGCGGCGCCGGCGCGCGCCGCGGCGACAGTCGAGCGACAGCCCCGCAATATACGCGACGGCGACATAATTTCCCCGCCGGCCGAAGCGGAGCGTTTTGCAGCGCGCGCCCCCTCGGCGGCGCTGGAAACAGCGTCCGAAACCGTCGCCGGAACGGCGCCCGAAATCGAAACCGCCGCCAAAACGGTCTCTCCGCCGCCGGAGGATTCCGTGGTCGAAGACGCCGCGTCGGGCGACATGCCGACGAGCCAATATTCGGCGCTCGCGCCGCCCGCGCGCGCGTCAGTTGACGCCGCTGCGCCGCCGGTTGGCGAGGCTGAGGAGACCGAGCCTGCGTTGACCGAGGCGGCGCAAGAGCCATCCGCAAAAGAGACGCCTCTAAAGGACGAGGGTGCGCCGCCGCCCTTGCCGCCGCCGCCCGAAGATCGTTTCGCCGGCGTTGTTTTTCGCGATTGCGCCGATTGTCCTGATATGGCGGAGATTCATCAGACCGCGCGGCTCGGCGCGAATGGCGTCACGCCGGTGTCGCTGACGTCTGGCGCTTTTGCGCTTTCCCGCCGCGAAGTGACTTTTACGCAATGGGAGGCCTGTGTCGAGGATGGCGGCTGCGGGGCCTATGATCCGTCCGACGCCGGTTGGGGACGCGGACGCCGGCCGGTCATCAATGTCTCTTTCGCCGACGCCGAGGCCTATGTCGACTGGCTCTCGAAAAAAACCGGGCGGTCATACCGCCTTCCGACCGAGCGCGAATGGGAATACGCGGCCGACGCCGGCGGGGATCAGTCGGCCGCGCTCGAAGGCGAACCGAGTCCAAGGACTGCGAATTACAGCTATGACGACGGCCCGGCGCGCGAGAAAACGGTTCCAGCGGGCAGCTTTCCGCATTCCCTCTTCGGTCTTTACGATATGCGCGGCAATGTCGCCGAGTGGGTCGCTGATTGCTGGCGCGACGAGGCGTCCGGCGTTGCCGATTGCACAAAGCGCATT
>JBFXBB010000276.1:0-3999 GCA_050183685.1 Amphiplicatus sp. | reverse complement strand
CGCGGCGCGCGGGCTACGACCTCTCCGGCCTGCGTCCGCGGCTCGAAGCGCTCTCGCCCGGCGCCGACTAGAAATGCACGATCAGCCGCGCGCTTTCGGCGGCGGCGGGAATGACGATCGTCTCGGTCAAGGTCACGCCGCAAGAGAGAACCGCGAGATCGCGCCCGTCTTTGTCGGCGATCCGCTGATCCATCCCCTCGCCGCAATCGAGAAAACTGCCAGGCTCGCGCTCGACGACAAAGGCGAAATTGGGCGGCGCCGAAATATAGGCGCGGTCGGTGACGCCGCCCCGGCTTTCGCCGATGGCGACCCCGCCGGCCGAGGCTCCCTTTTCGTCCATCGCGTGCGCGCTCGCGCCGCCCGCGATCGAAAGCGCGGCGGCGGAGAGAATGACGTGTTTACGAACGGCACACACGCCCAAGACGCCCGCAAGGCGCGGGCCGACGGGCCCTCGCCGCCGGTTTATCCTTGTCAGTCCGCCAAAAGCCGTGCTCAAAGGACGGTTAACAGGGGCTGGCGCGAATTCCGGGGCTTGAATGGCGTCGTTTGGCGATTTTGAGATCAACGGCAACCAAATCATCGCGAAGGAAACGGGCGCCGAGATCCCGATCACAATGGAATTTTGGCGCGACGCATGGCGCGTCGTCAGTTTTGTCGGAATGGTGCAGGCGCTCCGCGCGAGCCGCGTCATGCGCGGGCGCGAGCCGCGGGCGCGCATCTCCTTTTTCCCGAAAAAGCCTTACGCCTATTACGCGATCTGGCCGGTTTGTCAGCTTGCGGACATTCGCATTGTCGATGATCCGGCCGAGGCCGACCTGCATTTTTATTTCGAGGACCGGGAATTCCTGACGGCGCCCCGCCTTGCGCCGACGATGAAGCCCGCTTTGAATGTCGGCTGCTTCGATATCAGGAAAAGCGTCGTCGCGCGCGCCTTCGAGGAAGTATTCGGCTACGGCCTCGCCATCGATCCGACGCGCTGGCGCGGATACGCGGTCGAGAAATCGGAATCGAACGGCAAGCATGACGGACGCATTGTCGAGTGCCCGCTCGCCGCGCCGGCGCCCATGCGCGTCTATCAGCGCCTCATCGACAACACATTTGACGGGCGCGAATTCGTCGACATCAGAACGCCGGTCGTCGGCGGCAAGATTCCCTTTGTCTATCTGAAGCGGCGCCGGGAATCGCGGCGCTTTTCGAACGAAAACCACCGCGTCGATCTCGTCGAGGCGGGCACGATGCTCTCGCCCGAGGAGCAGGCGAAAATCGCCGCTTTCGCCGAGGCGATGGCGCTCGATTTCGGCGGCCTCGACGTCTTGCGCGACCGCGCCGACGGGCGCCTTTATATCGTCGACGCCAACAAGACCGACATGGGTCCGCCGACGGCGCTGCCGGGCCGGGGCAAGATGAAGGCGATTCGCGGCCTCGCCCTCGCCTTCGCCGAGCTTGTCGAGAAAAAGCTCGCCTCCTGACGGTCTGCGCGCCGGGGTGGAGAGGATGGGCGATTCTTCCTATCGTTCCGCCCATGACCCAGATTCCGTTCGTCAAAAATTTCGCTTTCGACTATGGGGCGCCGACGGCTTTGTCGCGGCTCGTGCGCCGCGTGATCGCAAACAATCCGGGTCCCTTCACCTATACGGGAAGCGGGACCTATCTCGTCGGCCATGAGACGCTCGCGATCATCGATCCGGGTCCGGACGACCCTGCGCATGTCGAAGCGCTCGTCAAGGCGGTCGGCGACGCGCAGGTGACGCACATTCTCGTCACCCACACCCATCGCGATCATTGCGGCGCGGCGCGGGCGCTCGCCGCGCGCCTCAACGCCCCGATCTACGGCGCAGGCCCGCACCCTGTAAAAGCGAAGCGCGACGACGCGCCGGCGCTCGACGAAGGCGCCGACTACGCCTTCGCCCCGGACCTCCTCATGAAGGACGGCGCGATCGTCGAGGGCCCGGGCTGGACGATCGAGGCCGTCGCGACGCCCGGCCATCTCTCCAATCACCTCTGTTTCGGGTTGAAGGAGGAGAAGGCGCTTTTCACCGGCGATCACGTCATGGGCTGGGCGACGACGGTCGTCGCCCCGCCGGACGGCGACATGGGCGATTATTTCGCGAGCCTCGAAAAGCTGCGCGCGCGCGACGACCTGATCTACTATCCGACGCATGGCGCGCCGATCGAAAAGCCGCACGCCTTCGTGCGCGCCGTCAGGGCCCATCGCCGCATTCGCGACGCGCAGATCCTCGAACAATTGAAGAACGGATGCACACGGATCAAGGAGATGACGGCCGTCATGTACGCCGATGTCGACAAGCGCCTTCACGGCGCGGCGGCGCTGAACGTCCACGCCCATTTGATCCGACTCGTGCGCACAGGCGTCGTGACGACAGACGGCGCGCCGATGATGGAAAGCGCGTATCGCCTGGCGGATCAAAACGCGCGGCGATAAGTCCGGATCGGAGCCTCGCGGCCATCCTTCGTGACGGCGCTTCGCGCCTCCTCAGGATGAGGCTTTTCCCTGTTGCAACAAGCAAGGGCCTCATCCCGAGGGGCGGGCCCCTTCGTGACGCCGCCTTGCGGCGCATCCTCAGGATGAGGCTTTTCCCTGTTGCAACACGTAAGGGCCTCATCCCGAGGGGCGGGCCCCTTCGTGACGCCGCCTTGCGGCGCGTCCTCAGGATGAGGCTTTCCCCTGTTGCAACACGTAAGGGCCTCATCCTGAGGAGCCTCGCGGAAGCGAGGCGTCACGAAGGATGGCCGCCCGCACGGCCAATTTGCGAACCCCTCAGGGAAAAAGCCGTCGACTGGTCCAGGGCGCGCCGGCCGCCTCGCGGCGGAATTGCAGCCGGTCGTGCAGCCGGAAAGGGCGATTGACCCAAAACTCGACCGCGACCGGGACAAGGCGATACCCCGTCCAGTAAGGCGGACGCGGAATCTCGCCGAGCCCAAATTCGAGCGTTTTCGCGGCGACCGCCTTTTCGAGCGCGAGGCGGCCTTCCATCGGGCGCGACTGCGCCGACGCCCAGGCGCCGATGCGCGCCGCTCTCGCCCGCGTCGCGAAATAGGCGTCGGCCTCCTCCTCGCTCACTTTTTCCACGGACCCGCGAAAGCGCGCCTGGCGGCGGATCGATTTCCAATGAAAGAGGAGCGCGGCTTTGGGATGGGCGGCGAGCTGGCGGCCCTTCGCGCTTTCCAGATTGGTATAGAAAGTAAGGCCCGCCGCGCCGACATCCTTCAGGAGAACCATGCGGACATCGGGCAGCCCTGCTTCGTCGACCGTCGCAAGCGCCATCGCGTTCGGATCGTTCGGCTCGCGCTTTTTGGCGAGGTCGAACCATTCGGAAAAGAGCGCAAACGGATCCTCTCGGGTGAAAACCTCGCCTTGATCCTCATCGGCCTTATAGGCCTCCTCGGAGGGAGAGGGCGGGATTGGGGCGCGGGGCATGGGATTAGGTTGTAGGTTGCAGGTTGCAGGTTGTAGGAAAGCGCGATTAACCGCCCTACAACCTACAACCTACAACCTGCAACCTTCAAATGTCCCTCAACAGCTTCGGCCGCCTTTTCCGCGTCACCACCTGGGGCGAGTCGCACGGGCCGGCGATCGGCTGCGTCATCGACGGCTGCCCGCCGGGCCTTTCTCTCACGGCGGCGGAGATTCAGGCCGCGCTCGATCTAAGAAAGCCCGGAACCTCGAAATTCGTCACCCAGCGCCGCGAGCCGGACGCGGTCAAGATCCTCTCCGGCGTCTTCGAGGACGAGCGCACCGACGGTCCGCGCACGACCGGCGCGCCGATCAGCCTCTTGATCGAAAATGTCGACCAGCGCTCGAAGGACTACAGCGACATTCGCGACAAATACCGGCCGGGCCACGCCGATTTCACTTATGACGCCAAATATGGCTTGCGCGATTATCGCGGCGGCGGGCGCTCCTCGGCGCGCGAGACCGCGTCCCGCGTCGCCGCCGGCGCCGTCGCCAGGTAAGTCCTCCGGTCGCTCTACGACGAG
>JBFXBB010000275.1:0-4005 GCA_050183685.1 Amphiplicatus sp. | reverse complement strand
AAATGACGCCTTTCGTGAAAGTGGAGCAGACCGAACGCCTCGGCGCGCATGTCATCATGCATGGCGAGGATTTCGACGAGGCGAACGCCCATGCCGAAGAGATGTGCCGGCGCGAGGGCCGCGTCTATGTGCACCCATTCGACGATCCGCAGGTGATCGCAGGGCAAGGAACGCTCGGCGCCGAGATGCTTGAGGCCGAGCCCGATCTCGACGTCATCGTCTTGCCCATTGGCGGCGGCGGCCTCGTTGCGGGCGTCGCCGCGGCGACGCATCGGATGAAGAGCAAGGCGCGCATCATCGGCGTCGAGGCGGCGCTTTACCCGTCCATGCATAACGCGCTGAAGCACGGAAATCGCCCCGTCGGCGGCGTCACGCTCGCCGAGGGCATCGCCGTGCGCGAGCCCGGAAGGCGCGCCCGCGATATCATCGAAAAACTTGTCGAAGACATCGTGCTCGTCGACGAGCGCGCGCTCGAACGCGCCTTGAGCCTTTATCTCAATGTGCAAAAGGCGCTCGCCGAAGGCGCCGGCGCGGCCGGGCTCGCCGCGATCCTCGAACATCCCGACCTCTTTCGCGGCCGCAAGGTCGCGACCGTCATTTGCGGCGGCAATATCGACACCCGGCTTTTGACGTCGATCCTGATGCGCGACCTGGTCCGCCAGGGCCGCATCGCGCGGCTCAGGATCGAGCTTTTGGACGTGCCGGGCCAGCTCACCAGAGTCTCCGAGATCATCGCCGGCGAGCAGGCCAATATCATCGACGTCGCCTATCACAAGATTTTTTCCGACCTGCCGGCCAAGCAGACCTATATCGACATCTCGGTCGAGACTTTCGACCGAGCGCATCTCGACCGCGTCATCGCGGCGCTGCGCGCGCGCAAAATGAATGTTGAATTGGCGGCCTATTAGAGCGCATTCCGAAAAGCGGAAGCCGGTTTTCGGATAATGCGCGACAATCGAAAATGGACCGAAAAATCCGCTTGAGCAAAACGGATGCGCTAGAGCCGGTTGCGGCTCAAGTGAATCGATTTTCGGGCGCAACCGGCTCTAGCTTATTGGTTGACCGTGTTGCGAACCGCAAAACCGGTGATCCACTTTTGCTGCAACACGGTCTAGCGCCTCTCAAACGACGCCGCCGCATAAACGCCGGCCAAGGCCGCGGCGAGGCCGAACCAGGTGAGCGCATATTCCAGATGCCGGTTCGGGAAATCGAGCCGGGTCGTTCCGCCTTTCGGCCAGGCGCCCGAATTCTCCGCCCCCGAACTGTCTATATAATAGGGCGCCGTTTCGATCCCATGACGGACGGCCAAGCGAAGAGGATCGCGCGCGAACCAGAGATTGTCCGCCGGCTCGTCGTCCGGCCTGAAAAGCGCGGCGAGCCCCGACGGCGTCTCGGCGCGGCGAAAGAGGCCGTTGACGACGACCTCGCCGCGCGGCTCGCTCGCCGCGCCGGCGACGCGCTCGGGAACGAAGCCGCGATTGACATAGACGAAACGCCGGCCGCCGGCCGCCGCCGGCGCGTCGAGCGGCGTGAAAAGGAAAAAGCCGGCCTCGCCATCGAGGGTTCCAAAGACGCGCGCGGCGAGGTCATGCGCATAAACGCCCGTCGCCGAAACGGGCGCATATTCCATGTTTTCTCCGGCGGCGGCGCGTTCGACCGCATTGTCGAAGGGGATCGGCGCCTCGGCGAGGCGCGCTTCGGCGTGCGCGATAAGATCGAGTTTCCATTCGCGGCGCTGCAATTGCCAGACGCCGAGCGATACGAGGATCGCCAAAGCGATCAGCGTCGAGATCGTCAGGAGGGGACGAAGATGAAACAAGGGCGCGGGCGGCGGGTTGTAGGTTGCGAATCGAATCTACAACCTGCAACCCATAACCGACAACCTAGTCTTCAATCCGCCCCTCGGCGGCCTTGTGGCGGTATTGCAGCGCGATGAGCGTCGCCTTGAAGGGGCGCAGGAGCGCGGCGATGAGCCCTGCCGCCGCAAGGACGCTGACAAGGAAAGCGAGCCAGACCGGCGCGAAAAGCACAAAGCGCAAAATGAAGGCGATCGCGACCGCGAAGAAACCCACGATGAAGATGACGAAAACCGCCGGTCCGTCGCCGGAATCGGCCTTCGAATAGTCGAGCCCGCACGCCTCGCAACGCTCGCGCAAGGCGAGAAAGCCCTTAAAAAGCGCTCCCTCCCCGCAGCGCGGACATTTGCCGGCGAAGCCGGCGGCGTAAGGAGAGACGGGCGGGCGATGCACCACTTTATTCAGCGCCTTCGACGATCGGCATATAAACGACGCGGGCGCGGTCCTTCGGCGCGGCGGCGCGATAGGCCTTCGCCGCGGCCTTTACGGCGCCGAGCGTCGTCGCGTCGCAGACCGTCGCGTCCTCGTCGACCGTCATCTCGCCGCGCTTTTGATATTTTGCGCGCACGCGCCGGGGGATCTCGCTACAGGCGATCAATGTCAAGGCGAGCCCCTCGCCTTCGCGCTCGGCGAGAAAATAATAATAGGAGTCGTCGTCAGCTTCATATGCCTGCGCGAGCAACGCGCCGGGCGCAAGCCTGCCGAAACGGATATAGCTCGTCTCGTCTTCTTCCGGCATAAAGAAACGATGGAGGCCGTCCTCCGCGATCGAAATTTCAGTGCGCTGACAATCAGGCTCCTCCGCGTCGGCGTCGACCTGGCAGGCCATATAGGCGCCCGCCCCGACCGGCCGCTCGCGCGCGTTCTTCGCATCGAGCAGCGGCGTTTTGCTGACAAGACAGCCGGCCAGAAAAAGGCCCGCGGCGACGGCGGCGACGGTGAGCGCGTAATGGCGCATGTCAAAGCCTCCCGGCGCGCGGGGGCCCCTCGCCGGGCGCGCCCCGGCGCAAAGCTTAGGACAACAGGCCCTGATTGCCGAGAACGTAAATGAAGGCGAAGAGGAAAAGCCAGACGACATCGACGAAGTGCCAATACCAGGCCGCCGCCTCGAAACCGAAATGGCGGTCCGGCGTGAACTGGCCGGCGAGCGCCCTGAAAAGGCAGACCGTCAGGAAGATCGTCCCGATGATCACATGCAGCCCGTGAAAGCCGGTCGCCATGAAAAAGGCCGAGCCATAAATGCCGCCGCCCGAAAAGGCGAACATGTTCAACGAAAGCGCCTCGTGATATTCGATCGCCTGAAGCGTGGTGAACAGGGCGCCGAGCACGATCGTCATGACGAGGCCGGCGACGAGACCCTTTTGATTGCCGTGCTGCACGGCGTGATGGGCCCAGGTGACGGTCGTGCCCGACAGCAAAAGGATCAGCGTGTTCAGGAGCGGCAGCGCCCAGGGATCGAGCGGCTCGACCCCTTGCGGCGGCCAGATATCGCCGGTGAAGTGCTGGCGCGCGTCATTGCCGAGAAAAGCGGGATCGCCGAGCGCATTCGTCATTTGCGAGCCGTCGGCGAGCATGATCGGCCCGAAGGCGCCGGGGAAAAGCGCCGCGCCGAAAAACGCCCAGAACCAGGCCGCGAAGAACATCACCTCCGAGGCGATGAAAAGCACCATGCCGTAGCGCAGCCCCAGCCGCACGACCGTCGAGGTGTTCTCGCCCGCAAGGCTCTCTTTGATGACGTCGCGCCACCAGCCGATCATGGTCAAAAGCACGCCCGCCAGGCCCGCGAAGAAATAGCCGGGCCCCTTCAGGGTGATCCCGCCGAGAACGAGGCCCGGCTCGTTCGGACCCGACTTCATCCAGATGACCGCACCGACCATCAGGATCGTCGCGGCGATCGAACCGACCAGCGGCCAGGGACTCGGCTTGACGAGATGGTATTCGTGCTTGACCTCGGCGTCGGCCATGATCGTCTCCGTCCGGATTTGCGGCCTTTGTCTATACCGGGCCGGCGCCCCGCGTCCAAGCGCAAGGCCGCGCTATTGCGCCGCAGTTTCCGCCTCGTCCCAGGGAAAGAAGGTGTAAGCGAGGGTGATCGTTTCGACCTCGGCGAGATTGGGGTCGTCGGCGAGCGCCGGATCGACGAAATAGG
>JBFXBB010000274.1:0-4034 GCA_050183685.1 Amphiplicatus sp. | reverse complement strand
GGAGACTTCGCCGCGCTGATTGCGGCGATGGCTAGCGCCCGCGGCCCATCCTTCGTGACGGCGCTTGCGCGCCTCCTCAGGATGAGGCTCTGCTTGCTGCACCATCGCACGAGCCTCATCCTGAGGAGCGGGCCGAAGGCCCGCGTCGCGAAGGATGGGCCGCCCGACCGGCCTTGCAAAAGGGGGCTTGACCACACGAGGGCGCTCCTATATTTAACCGATCAGTTATTTAACAAAGTGGTTCGTTAAGCCCATGCCGACCGACCCCTTGAGCGCCAAATTCGCCGCGCTCGCCGATCCGACGCGGCGCGCGATCCTCGCCCGGCTGGCGCTCGGCGAGACCTCGGTCTCCGAACTCGCCGAGCCCTTCGCGATGAGCCTGCCGGCGGTCTCGAAACATTTGAAGGTCTTGGAGCGCGCCGGGCTCATCGCGCGCGGGCGCAACGCGCAATGGCGCCCCTGTCGTCTTGAACCGAAGGCGCTCAAAATTGTCGATGACTGGCTCGAACACTATCGGCGCTTCTGGGAGGATCGTTTCGACCGTCTCGACGCCTATTTGCGCGTATTGCAGGCCGAAGGCCCGGCCGGCCAGATAAAGCCCGACAAACCGAAATCCTAGAAGGAGAAGTTTCATGGAAAAGATCGCGCCCTGCCTGTGGTTCGACAGCGAGGCCGAGGACGCCGCCACATTCTATTGCGCGGTGTTTCCGAATTCGAAAATCAGCGCCGTCAGCCGTTACGGCAAGGAAGGCTTCGAGCATCATCGAAAGCCCGAGGGCTCGGTCCTGACGGTCGAATTCGAACTCAATGGCGATCCGTTCCTCGCCCTCAATGGTGGTCCGGTCTTCAAGATCAGCGAGGCGGTCTCCTTCGTTGTTCCGTGTAAGGATCAAAAGGAGGTCGACTATTACTGGCGCAAGCTCACGGCCGACGGCGGCGCGGAGAATGCGTGCGGCTGGCTCAAAGACAAATTCGGCGTCTCATGGCAGATCGTGCCGGAAGCCTTTTTCCGAATGATCAAGGATCCGGACAAGAAAAAGACGGGCCGCGTGATGCAGGCGATGTTCACGATGACGAAATTCGACATCGCCGCGCTTGAAAAAGCCTATGCCGGCTGACCGATCCTTAAGCTGAAAACCGAACCGTCCCTTTGTAGATAAACAGGAAAGGCCTCGCGTCATGACCGACGACAATCCGCTGGAGCTCGTCATCTCCCGCAAGCTCGATGCCCCGCGCGCGCTCCTTTGGAAGGCGTGGAGCGAAAAGGCGCATATCGAAGAATGGTGGTGCCCGAAACCGTGGCGCGCCGAATTTACCGGCTTTGATCTGCGCCCCGGCGGCGCCTTTGACTCCGTGATGCGCGGCCCGAATGGCGAAAGGCATGATCACGGGGGCGTGATCCTTGATCTCGTCCCCGCCGAGCGCCTTGTCTTCACCGATCTGTTGCTCGCCGGCTGGCGGCCCGCCCCGCAGCCATTTCTCGGCTTCGCTGCGATTATCACGATGGAGGACGAGGGCGCGGGGACGCGCTATACGGCGCGCGTCCTTCACCGGAACGCCGAGGATGCGAAGAAACACGTTGAAATGGGTTTTTACGACGGCTGGAATGTCTGCATCAGCCAGCTCGAAAGCTACGCCAGGACGCTTTGACCGATCAACCTCGCGCAACAGGAGAACGCCATGCAATTCATCCCCTATCTCAGTTTCGACGGACGCTGCGAAGAAGCGTTCGGCTATTACCAGAAGCATCTCGGCGGCAAGATCGTCGCGATGGCGCGCTGGGGCGAGGCGCCGGAAGGCCAGCGTCCCGAGGGCGCCGAGGGCCAGAAAGACAAGATCATGCACGCCATGCTGGAAGCGAAGGGCGCGCTTCTGATGGGCGCCGACGCGCCGCCCAATTTCTTTCAGAAAGCGCAGGGCGTCTGCGTCTCGGTCAATCTCGACGATGCGGAAGAGGGCGAACGCATTTTCAACGCGCTCGCCGATGGCGGCCAAGTCAACATGCCCTATGCGGAAACGTTCTGGGCGGAAGGCTTCGGCATGTGCGTCGACAAATTCGGCGTTCCCTGGATGGTCAATTGCGGCAAGCCGCAATAGGCGGCGGGGGGGGGCATGGCCGGCGGCGCCATTGGGCCGGGCCTTACGCTCAAGCGCTGGTTCGACGCGCCGCGCGCGCTCGTCTATGCGGCCTGGACCGAGCCCAGGCGCATCATCGCGTGGTGGGCGACGAAGGACGCCGTCACGCTCCGCGCCGAGGCCGATCTGCGCGTCGGCGGGCGCTATCGCGTCGCCTTCAAGACGCCGGACGGCGAAACCCATGATGTGAGCGGGAGCTATCTTGAAATTATCTCCGAGGAAAAGCTCGTCTTCACCTGGGCCTGGATCACGACGCCGGAGCGCCGGTCGCAGGTCACGCTCACCTTTAAAAGCGGCGAGGGCGACAGAACGCTTCTGACGCTCCTCCATGAAAAATTGTTCGACGAGACCGCGCGCGACAATCACCGCACGGGCTGGTCGGAGGCGCTCGACAATCTCGAACGCTATCTATTGAACGCCTGACAGGAGAAGGCCCCATGACTTACGTCGACGGATTTGTGATTCCCGTGCCGGAGAAAAACATCGACGCTTATCGCAAAATGGCCGAGGAGGCCTGCAAAGTATGGAAGGAGCATGGCGCGCTCGCTTATGTCGAAGCGGTCGCCGACGACGTGCCGGAGGGAAAGACGACGGATTTTTACCGCGCCGTCAAGCGCGAGCACGGCGAGACGGTCGTCTTCGCCTATATCGTCTACAAATCGCGCGAGGATCGCGACCGCGCCATGAAAAAAGTGATGGAGGACGAGCGCCTCAAAAAATACATGAATAACATGCCGTTCGACGGCAAGCGCATGATCTTCGGCGGCTTCAAGCCGATCGTCGAGATGTAAACAGTCTTGGCGAGCGGACCGCAAGCTCCGTATGACGTTTTCTTGCGCGGCCTGCGAGGACGGCGCTTTTAGGAGGAATGGCATGAGATCGGCCCTTATCGGCGCGCTCGCGCTCCTTGCGGCCTGCGCGCCGAAAACAACGCCCGAAAATAACGCGCCCGAGGACAAAGCCGCGCCCGCCGACGCATCGGCGATCCCCGCCGGCGATTATGCGCTCGACAAGTCCCATGCGAGCCTCGTCTTCCGCGTCAATCACATCGGCTTTTCGATGTATACGGCGAGCTTTGCCGATTTCGACGCCGCGCTGCGGCTCGATCCGAAAAATCCCGGCGCGGCGAGCGTGACGGCGCGGATCGATCCCGCCTCGCTCACGCTGCCCGCTCCGCCCGAGGGCTTTAAGGCGACGCTGCTCGGGCCCGACTGGCTCGACGCGGGCGCCTATCCCGAGATCAGCTTCCGTTCGACCGATATCGATGTGACCGCGCCGAACGCCGCGACGGTCAAGGGCGAACTGACGCTGCACGGGCAGACAAAGCCCGTTTCCTTCGAGGCGGTCTATAATGGCGGCTATAAGGGCCTTGCCCAATACGACCCGCGGGCGCGGGTCGGCTTTTCCGCACACGGAACATTGAAGCGATCGGATTTCGGCGTGTCGCTCGGGATTCCCGAGCCCGGCTCGACGATGGGCGTTTTTGACGACGTCTCCTTCGCCATCGAGGCGGAGTTTATGGGGCCTCCGCTCGCGCCAGAAGAATAAAATCCGGGGATTGACGCGGAGCGGCGACGCCGGGCTGTGATTTCCCGGGGGCTGGGGGCGATGAAAACCGGAATTTCATTCGCCCGGCGCGCCGTCCGACGCTTCGACCTTGCCCGGCGAATGCGGCGAGGCGAGGGGCGAAATGCGGCGAAATTGGGTTAATTGAAAGTGAACGCGCGGGGGGGGGGGGATCGGCGTTCTCCGCGGCCCATCCTTCGTGACGGCGCTTCGCGCCTCCTCAGGATGAGGCCCGTTTTGCTGCAACAAAGGAAAGCCTCATCCTGAGGAGCGGCCCTGCAAGGGCCGCGTCACGAAGGATGGGCCGCCCGCCCGAAACCGCCCGATCGAAA
>JBFXBB010000273.1:0-4042 GCA_050183685.1 Amphiplicatus sp. | reverse complement strand
TCTCTTCAAAATGCGTGTAGAGGAAGCTCTCCTTGTGATGGGCGAGGCACCATTTCGCCATGATCGAGCCGCCGCGGCTGACAATGCCCGTGACGCGCTTCGCGGTGAGGTGGATATAGACCAGCCGCACGCCCGCATGGATCGTGAAATAATCAACGCCCTGCTCGGCCTGCTCAAGGAGCGTGTCGCGATAGACCTCCCAAGTCAAATCCTCCGCAACGCCGCCGACTTTTTCGAGCGCCTGATAGATCGGCACCGTGCCGATCGGGACCGGCGCGTTGCGGATGATCCACTCGCGGGTGTTGTGGATATTGCGGCCGGTCGAGAGGTCCATCACCGTGTCGGCGCCCCAGCGAATCGCCCAGACCATCTTGTCGACCTCCTCTTCGACCGAGGAGGCGACCGCCGAATTTCCGATATTGGCATTGATCTTTACAAGGAAATTCCGGCCGATGATCATAGGCTCCGTTTCCGGGTGATTGATGTTCGCCGGAATGATCGCGCGGCCCCGCGCGATCTCGTCGCGCACGAATTCGGGCGTGACGAGGGGAGGGATCGCGGCGCCGAAGCTTTGCCCGTCGGCGATCCTCGCCTCGGCGTTTTCGAGCGCCGCCTTGCGCCCGAGATTTTCGCGGATCGCGACATATTCCATCTCGCGGGTGACGATCCCGCGCCGGGCGAATTCAAGCTGCGTCGTCGGATGGCCGGCAAGGCCGCGCAAGGGCCAGTTCTTCACCGGGAAGCGCCGCGCAAGATGCGCGCCCTTCGCGCCGCCATTATCCTCGGGGCGGATGGCGCGGCCCTGATACGCCTCGACCCCGCCGCGCTCTTTCACCCATTCCGTTCGAAGCCGCGCAAGGCCCTTTTCGACATCGATCGCGACGGCGGGATCCGTATAGGGCCCAGAGGGATCATAAACCGGAACCGGCGGCTCCGCCGCCGACGGATGAAGGTCGATCTCGCGGAGCGGAACGCGAATATCGGGAAAGCGCGCGCCCGCGACATAGACCTTGCGGCTCGCCGGCAAGGGCCCCGTCGTGACGACGGGCGTTTTGAAATCGGCTTGCGGGACGGGCTTGTTCATGACGCCGCTCCTTGCGGCCAGGAGGCCGCTTTTCGGACGCCGGCTTGGAAAAGAGTCTGGGGAATCCCCCTTGTCCGTCCCTACGCCGGCCTTGCCCGGATCAGGTTCAAAGGGTGCTCCGGCGCATAGCCGGATCTCAGCGGGTCCGCCCGCGCCCCTCGGAAAGTCTGGCGATAGGTAGCAAAGGAGACCCGCGCGGACAAGACGCGAGCGTTTTGCAGCAGGAGCTGGAAGGAGGCGCGCGGCCCATCCTTCGTGACGCGGCCCTTAAGGGCCGCTCCTCAGGATGAGGCCCGTTTTGTTGCAACAGGGGAATTGTTGCAACAGGGGAAAGCCTCATCCTGAGGAGCGCCGAAGGCGCGTCACGAAGGATGAGCCGCCGCCGAAAGACGGGCGCAAAAAAGCCGCCTCTTAAGACCGCCGTTCCCCTCACCGCTGCAATTGCCAAGAGATCTCGGCGATGAGGAAAACGGCCTCGTTCCGTCCCTAACGCCGGCATGACCCGGATCAGGTTCGAAGGGTTCTTCTCAGTCCCTTAACGCCCTTGCTCCTTGGCGCGTATTGCTCGCCTCGCTTCGCCGATGGGGAAGCCTTGCGAGTTGCGCGTCGCACGAGCCGTCGTTCACTGACGACAGGCGGGACGCCCCTCGGAACGAGGCCTATGCTGCGCCGAAATCGCGTTTTTGGCAAGCAGAATCTGAACCCAACGGGGCGCGGCGGCGGCCCCGTGATTAATGATCCGTTTTCGGATTATTTGCGCCCGAAATGCACGGCGACGCCGAAAAGAAGCTGGTTCGTCAGGAGATTGGTCTTGACGCGATAGGTCTCGTCCGAAAGATCGGCGCGCACCCGCGAATAATTCAGCTTATATTCGCCGAAAAGCGAAACGCGCCGCGACAACCGGAAGTCGGCCCCGATAAAGCCCTGCGCCGTCGCGCCGCCAAACCCATATTGATAAGTGTAAGGAAGATCCGTGAGCGCACTGCCATCGACCTCGATATGGGGGATCGTCACGCCGAGACCGGCGCCGGCATAGGGCGCAAAGCGGCCCATCGGCGCCGTTCGGTAAAGCGCATTCGCCGTGATGGCGGTCACGCCGTGGGTAAGTTCGAGCCGGTTGAAGAGCGCGGAGACCGGATAGGCGCCGGGCGCGACAAGACTCGCGCCCGTATCGCCCGACAGAGCGACGATGGCGCCGGGCTCGGCCTGCACCTTCATATGCGTGTAGTCGAGCATCAGGCCGAGGCTTGCGCCCTCATTGAACCAATAGGTTCCGCGGAATCCGTAATAGGGCGCGCCGTCGTCGCCGGGGAGCGACAAGCCTTTCCACGGCGTATCGGCGATCGTGAAATCCGTTCCGCCCGGCCCCGTCACGCCGACATCGCTTTTCAGGCTGTCATTCCAGCCGAGATAGACGCCAAGCGCGACCTCAGCGGAAGCGGGCGTCGCGACCGCCGCCGCGGCAATGGCTAAGAAAAGAAAACGCATGGAAATTCCCCTCGCCGATGCTTGGGCTTGTCATAGCATGAGCGCCGACCGGCGGCGCAAATGAAAATTTGCATCGGCGTCGCGGACATTAAATCTCGATCTGCGCGCCCCCGCGGCCCACCCTTCGTGACGCGCCCCTCGCGGGGCGCTCCTCAGGATGAGGCTTTGCCTTGGTGCAACGAACAGGTGTTTGCAACAGGGGGGCTCATCCTGAGGAGCGGGTCGAAGGCCCGCGTCACGAAGGGTGGGCCGCACGTTCTGATTCAAAGACAACCGCCCGGCGCATCAGCCTTGAAACGGATCGCGCATCAAAATCACGTCGTCGCGTTCGGGGCTCGTCGAAACGAGCGCAACGGGTCGCTCGATCAACTCCTCGATGCGGCGGACATATTTGACCGCCTGCGCCGGCAAATCCGCCCAGGAGCGCGCCTTCGCGGTCGACGCCGACCAGCCCTCCGCCGTTTCATAAACGGGCTCGATGACGGTCTCGTGGCCGAGGCCCGCCGGCAGATAGTCATAGTCGCGGCCATTGATGCGATAGCCGATCCCGACTTTCAATTCGTCAAAGCCGTCGAGCACGTCGAGCTTGGTGAGCGCGACGCCGTCAATACCGGCGACTTTCAGCGACTGGCGCACCAGCGCGGCGTCGAACCAGCCGCAGCGGCGCTTTCGTCCCGTCACCGTGCCGAATTCATGGCCGCGCTCGCCGAGGCGCGCGCCGATTTTATCCGTGAGTTCGGTCGGGAACGGCCCCTCGCCGACGCGCGTCGTATAGGCCTTCACAATGCCGAGCACATAAGAGATCGCCGATGGTCCGAGGCCAGAGCCCGTCGCGGCCTGCCCCGCGACCGTGTTCGACGAGGTGACGTAAGGATAGGTGCCATGATCGACATCGAGGAGCACGCCTTGCGCGCCCTCGAAGAGAATGCGCTTGCCGGCTTTCCGCGCCTCATCGAGCAGCTTCCAGACGGGCTGCGCGAAAGGCGTGATTTTCGGCGCGACTTCCTTCAGCTGCGCGGTCAGCGCGCCGGCGTCGATTTCGAGCGCGCCAAAGCCGCGCCGCAAGGCGTTGTGGTGGACGAGGAGATTGTCGACCTTGGCGTCCAAACCTTCCGGCCGCGCCAGATCGCCGACGCGGATGGCGCGCCGCCCGGCGCGGTCTTCATAGGCCGGGCCGATGCCGCGCTTCGTCGTGCCGATCTTGACGCCTGAATTCGACGTCTCGCGCATCTGGTCGAGCTCTTGATGCGCCGGCAGGATGAGGGTCGCGTTTTCCGCGATGGCGAGATTGTCCGGCGTCACGGCGACGCCCTGCGCCTTCAAACGCTCGATCTCGGCGAGCAGCGCGAACGGATCGACGACGACCCCGGGGCCGATGACGCCGAGCCGCCCCTCGCGCACGACGCCGGAGGGCAGCAGCGACAATTTATAGACCTTGCCGTCGATGACGAGGGTGTGGCCGGCATTGTG
>JBFXBB010000272.1:0-4047 GCA_050183685.1 Amphiplicatus sp. | reverse complement strand
GAGCGTCGCGAGGAAAGCAAGGATCGCCAACACCACAAGCAGTTCGAACAAAGTCAAACCACGTTCGCTTCGTTTATTAGTATACCGCTTCATTTAGACTGAGCACCCCCGACATGACCGCGGCGATGACCCCGGCCGTCACAAGACCCATCAGCGCCGTCAACAACGGCGCAAGCAGAATCATAACACGTTTCACTCCTGTGCGGAGCTTGTCTTCAGCACGCGCCGCCGCCCGCCCGGCCATCCCCGCAAGATCGCCCGTTTCCTCTCCGATCTCGACATAACTGACAAGCTCCAATGGCGCCCCGGCGCGCGCGAGAGCAGAACCGAGACGTTCGCCGACGCGCACCGCATCTTCGGCCTCATGGAAGCGTATATCGAGGAGTTTGACCGTCAGCGTCTCGCGCGCGAGCGGCATCGCGCGGACGAGCGGCATGCCTCCTTGAAGCAAGGTCGAAAGCGTTCGTAGATAGCGTCCGACCTCGTCAAGCACGAGGAGCTTGCCTGCGAAAGGCGTGGCGATGCGCGCGCTTTCAAACTGGCGCGTATATCTCTTCTTGGCCCATCTTAGCGCGGCCAAGAGGCCGATGACTATCATCGGCGTCAATAGCCAATATTCGCGCACGGCCGCGCCGATGGCGAGCACCAACCGCGTTTCCGGCGGCGGGTCGGCGTCCGCCGCAGCGAACACGCCTTCGAACTGCGGCAGGATGAAGAAACTCAGAAACAGCAAAGTCAACATAATAAGGATAAGGAGCGCTATCGGATAGAGAAGCTGTGCGACGATGTCGCGTTTCAGCTTCACCGCCTCCTCATAGTGTTCGGCAAGTCGTTCGAATTGAGTCCCGAGCGATCCGGCGCTCTCGCCCGCCGCGACAAGCGCCGAGAAAAGCCGCGGGCATGCGAAGTCGCTGTCCGTCACGGCGCGAGAAAAATTTCGACCATTACGAACACTCTCCCCAACGTCTTCAAGAAAGGCGCGCTGCTTCGGCGACACGGCCTGCTCAACACTAAGCCGCAACGCGTGCACGGCAGGCAGGCTCGCGCCAAAAACATCGCTCAGTCGCCGTGAGATTTCAGCGAGGTCAGTCGACGACAGCCTCGCTTTTGACGTGCTCAGAAATTCGGGCAAGCGGAGCGCATTTTGCGCCTTCCTGATTGACAAAGGCAAGAGCCTCTTTGCACGCAGCGCAACAGCAGCGGCCTGCGCGCTCTCAGCGTCGATCTGTCCTCTGACGACATCACCCTGCCCGTTCTCAGCAGCATATGCCCATGCGCGCGCGGTCCCCTTCATAATACGACTCGCGCAAGCTCGGCCTCGGTTGTCACGCCCGCCGCGACCTTAGCTCGACCCTCGTCACGCATTTCGATGAAGCCGCACGTGCGCGCCGCGGCGGCGAGTTCGCCTGTCGTCGCACCCGTTTTAATCGCCGCGCGTAGCATGTCGTCAATCTCGAGCGTTTCGGAGATCGCAATTCGACCGTAATATCCCGAACCGTTGCAGACCGCGCAAGGCGCGTCCTCAATTCCACGCATCAGCTTTTCTCTGCAAGCGTTGCAGATCTTGCGCACGAGCCTTTGGCCGACGACGCCAATGAGCGTCGAGGCGACGAGATAATCCTCAACGCCCATGTCGATGAGCCGTGTAATCGCGGAGGGCGCGTCATTCGTATGCAGCGTCGACAAGACCAGGTGTCCGGTCAGCGCGGCCTGCACCGCCGTGCGCGCGGTTTCAAGATCGCGCATCTCACCGACCATGATGATATCGGGATCGTGCCGGAGAAAGGAGCGCAGCGCGGCGGCGAAAGTGAGGCCGATCGCAGAATTGACCTGCGTCTGCGAGACGCCATCGATGCGGTATTCGACCGGATCCTCGATCGTTAAGATCTTTATCTCGCGGCGTGCGAGCCGCTGCAATAGGGCGTAAAGCGTCGTCGTTTTGCCGCTGCCTGTCGGACCTGTCAGGAGCAGAATGCCGTTCGGTCTGTCGGAGAGCCGACGCAACGCGCGCGCCGCCTCCGGTGCGAACCCTAATGCTTCAAGATCGAAGGCTGCATCTGAACGTTGCAATAGGCGTAAAACGACGCCTTCCCCATGAATATTTGGCGCCGTCGAAATTCGAAGGTCGATTGACCGTCCGGCGACCGGAAAAGAAAACCGCCCGTCCTGCGGGCGCCGACGTTCGGCAATATCGAGATTGCTCAGGATCTTGAGACGCGAAATCGCCGAAAGGCCCTGCTTTGTCGACAATGTTTCCTCTTCGAGGAGAACGCCGTCGATCCGGAATCGAACAGTAAAGCCTCGTTCGGTCGGCTCGATATGGATATCCGACACGCGCGACTTAGACGCCGACGAAATCAGGCGGTTACAAAAACGCACTGCCGGCTCCGCGCTCGCAAGATCGCGCAAGCGGTCAGCGTCGTCTTCAACCAGCAAGGGCTCGCTTTCCTCCTCCGCATCGACCGATGGCGAAAGCCGTCGCAGAATGTCCTCAACCTCGCTCGCCGTGACGACGACGGGGATGATAGGCATGCGCAGCGCGAACCGACAGCCATTGAGGCCGGCGTCGTCAGTCGGATCAACGAGCGCCACGACAACGTCGCCGCCACGCTTGCGTAACGGCGAAACGCGATGGCGGAGCATAAATGGCGTCATCATTGAGCGGGCGAGCCCCTCGTCGAGAAGCCGCGCCGGCTCGATCATCCGTTCAAGCTCGAAAAACTCTGCAACGAAATTTGCAAGATCATCTTCTGAAATCAGCGCAAGCTTGCATATTGCCTGATCGAAGGGCTCTGAAGAGTGTTTGAGTATCTCTTCGACCGCCGCGCGATCCCGCGAGGAAAGGCGCGCGCTAGAGACAAGAGCATCGAGCAGAGAACGTCGGCGCTCTTGTGGCGCGTCGAGAAAAATGTTCCGCCGCACAGTTTTAGGACGGATATCGATGTTCATTGGGATTTCACGGACGTGCACAATATGGGGGTCGACTTGAGGAGACGATCATTTTGACCAGTTGCGTTCAGCCACTGTCAAGCCGTCACAAGACTTTCGTGACCCTACAACAATTTAGGGTTGCGCATTCTCATGAAAATATTATTGTATGTTCGCCTCTATTGCTACGTTGAGGCAGAGGGGGGAGAGCCCTTCTGACATTGTTGTTGTTCGCGGCGCGCGCCATTGGCGTGCGGCGGTTGCGCTTTGCAATAAGCGCGGATGAGCGCCGGCGAGCTAAGGCGGGCGCAAGCGCATCCGTGCGAGCGACGGCTGGCGTAACTTATGCTGACTTTATGGGCGCAAGCCCTGTGGCGTGGAATGGCGCTTTCTGATTCCCGGTTTTTACCGCGAAGCGGCGATCGGTCTCCGGCGGAATATTTTATCGCCTCGTCCAAATTTGGCGGAACGAATCTCATGGGCGGACGAGCTTTAAAGCTGTAAAATCTATAAGTATTCTGTATCATTTTTATTTAGAAATATCTTTCTATCTATATATCTATATTGTTATTATGTTACATTAATATTTTTGCTGTGGAAATTTTGTTGTTGAGTTTAAATAATTGGCTGTCATAAGGAACGGCGGACCGAGAGCGACTCGCTCTGCGCTCCAGTACAGTGACCTTTCATTTGTTGAGTAACCGATAAAGATGCGCCGGGTGCTTTCGCACGAAACTCCCGGAAAGCGAATTGTTCACCACGGAAGCATCCAGGGAAATACAAAATGAAGCGATTCCTTGCAGCGAGCGCGCTGGCGCTCTCATCTGCGGCGCCCTTCGCAATTGCAGACAGGGCGCATGCAGCGACATCCAGCGGTCACGAGGTTACGAGCGTTTTGATTTACGCTGACGGCAGCACATGGGTTAAGACCAATCCGCTTCCCGATATTTCAGGCCTGTCTTGCACAAACAATGGGTATTTGTGGCTGACAATAAATGACGAAGCCTATGAGGCTGTGACCTCGGCGGCGCTAAGCGCCAATATGACCGGCGCTACAATCACGATCCAATTCGATTCTCCGGTCTGGGCGGGCTACTGCAAGCTTTATGCGGTGGAAAC